>JAJSDS010000189.1 GCA_028580875.1 Nitrosotalea sp. | reverse complement strand
CCTTCTTTCAAGATATTCCATACGAGAAAAAATAAAGGGCATTGGAATTTTAGGAAATGCACTTCTGGCACCAACTGAGATCTATGTCAGACCAGTTCTGCAGGCAATCAAAGAGTCAAACATACACGGGCTGGCGCACATAACAGGCGGTTCATTCACCAAGCTTTTGAGGCTGAAAAAGACCGGGTTTGTTTTAGACAATTTACCTGACACACCCCCAATATTTCAGGCAATTGAAGACCAAGGTGTAGAAAAGAATGAGATGTACAAGACGTTTAACATGGGAATAGGATTTTGCATTATCGCTCCAAAAGATGAGGCAGAAAAAATAGGTAAAATCTTCAAAAAGTACAAGTTTTCAAGCAGACAGATTGGCAAGATTTCAGAGAGAAAAGGTGTCTACATCAACAAGACAAGAATAGCATAGACCAAGAAACAGATCATATCCAGATTAGGATTTAATACCCAAATCAGTCAAGACAAGACGTGCAAAGAGCTCAAGTCACATTCGAAGACGCATGTAAGGAAATTTGCAATAGTCTGCTTGCAATTTCAAATCCTACTGACAAGGATGTAAAAAAAGAAGTTAAACGTATTTGTACAAAATATGCCCTAGAGAGAATTCCAAGAAATTATGAAATACTTGCATCAGTTGCAGGTCCAGAATACATCAAGCTGCAAAAAGCATTGGTAAGAAAACCTGTCAAGACAGCATCAGGGGTTGCAGTCATTGCACTTATGCCGAAACCTTATGCATGTCCACATGGAAGATGTAGTTATTGCCCTGGTGGGATTGAATACAATTCACCAAATAGCTACACAGGAAGGGAACCTTCCACACAAAATGCAATTGCAAATAGCTATGATCCAAAAAAACAGATTGTGGACAAACTTGAACACCTAATTGCATATGGACATGACAGTACAAAATTAGAGCTTGTAATAGTTGGTGGAACATTTCTCTTCATGCCACACACGTACCAGATTGATTTTATAAAATCGTGCTACGACGCGTTAAATGGATTTGATTCACAAGACCTGGAATCTGCCAAGAAAAATAATGAAAAAGCAAATTTCAGAAATGTCGGATTTACCATAGAAACAAAACCAGATTATTGTAAAAAAGAACATGTAGACGGGATGCTCCAATATGGAGTAACACGCGTAGAGATAGGGGTGCAGAGTCTACATGAAAGAGTATACAAGATTGTAAACAGAGGGCACACGTATCAAGACGTTGTAGAATCATTCCAGATATCAAAAGATGCAGGATACAAGATTGTGGCACATATGATGCCAGGTCTACCATCCATGACTCCAGAGGAAGATATTGCAGATTTCAAAAAGTTGTTTTCAGATCCCCATCTGAGGCCAGACATGCTAAAGATCTACCCAACACTTGTACTAGAAGACACTCCACTTTATGCAACATACAAGGAGGGACATTTTACCCCATACTCAGATGATGAAATGATCCAGGTCCTCACAGAGATTAAGAGGATAATTCCAAGATGGGCAAGAATAATGAGAGTCCAAAGGGAGATTTCATCAGACCAGATAATTGCAGGACCAAAACTTGGAAATCTGCGCCAGATAGTTCAGCAGAACTTGAAAAAACAGAACATCTCATGCAAGTGCATCAGATGTAGAGAAGCAGGGCTGTCAGAGAATACAATAAACATAGATGACATAAAAATGCACAGGGAAAATTACGATTCATCTGGAGGAAATGAAGTGTTTCTATCATACGATGATTCACATGACAAGATATTTGGATTTTTAAGATTAAGAAAACCAAGTAATAATGCACACAGAAGCGAGGTTACAGAAAACACATGCATTGTAAGAGAATTACATGTTTACGGCAAGTCTCTAAAATTAGGAGAGCGTGAACAAGACAGTATACAACATCTAGGACTTGGAAAGAACCTTATGAGTGAAGCAGAAAAAATTTCAGCAGAGGAATTTGATTCAAAGAGGTTGCTTGTGATAAGTGCAGTCGGTACAAGAGAATATTATAGAAAACTCGGTTACACCCAGCTTGGCCCATACATGTCAAAGGATTTGATTTAATGGAAGAAGAACAGCAGATAATTGGAAGAGGTACATGGATTGACAAGCTTGCAGATGAATTATTGCAAAGAGAAAAATCACTTGGAAGAAAGACAGATTTAATCAGAGTTGAAAGTGGCCTTGGCGCATCAGGAATACCACACATTGGAAGCCTAGGTGATGCAGTAAGGGCATATGGTGTCAAACTTGCACTAGAAAACTTGGGATTCAAGTCAGAATTGATTGCATATTCAGATGACCTGGATGGTCTTCGTAAGATTCCAGAAGGCCTTCCTGAAACATTAAAGGAACATATTGGAAAACCAGTCTCGTTCATTCCGGACCCGTTTGGGTGCCATGACTCGTACGGTCTACACATGAGTAGCATACTTTTAGATGGTCTTGACAAGCTTGGAATAAAATACAAGTTTCAGCGCGGTGTTGATACATATCGAAATGGATTACTCAAAGATCAAATTCACACTATTTTAACAAACAGTAAAAAAATTGGTGAAAAAATTGCAGAGATGGTAGGCCAAGAAAAATATCAAGAGGCATTACCATATTTTCCAGTATGTGAAAACTGTGGAAAATTATACACGGCCATATCATATGAGTACTTGTCGGACGAAAAAAAGATCAAGTACAGATGTGCTGACACAACAATCGGTTCCAAACCACTAAAGGGTTGTGGCCACGATGGAATTGCTGACATTACAAAAGACTTGGGCAAACTACCATGGAAGGTAGAATTTGCAGCAAGATGGAGTGCCTTTGACATTAGATTTGAGGCATATGGA
>JAJSDS010000188.1 GCA_028580875.1 Nitrosotalea sp. | reverse complement strand
AAAACCAGAACCTAAAGTTGAACTAAAACCAGAACCTAAAGTTGAACTAAAACCAGAACCTAAAGTTGAACTAAAACCAGAACCTAAAGTTGAACTAAAACCAGAACCTAAAGTTGAACTAAAACCAGAACCTAAAGTTGAACTAAAACACAAAGCTGCACAAGAAATATCTGAAGAGGATCCGTTTGCTGGGATTTCTACAAAGGACATTGAAAAGTATTCTGACATTTTTGACGTACCGCCTCCAGAAAACGACAGTCAGGCAAGAAAACTTGCATCTGATATTGGAAAATGGATCTCTGAAGGACGACCAAAAACTAAGAAAGATGATTCAGAACCAAAACCTAAAGTTGAAATAAAAACTGAAGTAGAAGAACAAAAAGATGAAAAGCCTGTGAAGAAACGTTCATTGTTTGGATGGATGAAGAAATGAAAGTGAAAACTAAAGATCTACTCACACTAAACGAGTTGAGCAAAAATGAATTGCTTGGAATAATCAATGAAGCCATTAAACTAAAAAAAGATCTTAAAAAAGGAATTTCAAAACCACTTCTAAAAAATAAAACACTAGCCATGATATTCCAGAAACCTTCGACTCGTACACGAGTTAGCTTTGAAACTGGTATGTTCCAATTGGGTGGACACGCACTGAATTTATCTGCAGATGATCTACAGCTAAAACGAGGCGAAACAATAGAAGATACTGCAAAGACGCTCTCAAGATATGTAGACGTGATCATGGCTCGAGTGTACTCGCATGACGAAGTGGAAATTTTGGCAAAAAATTCAACAATACCTGTGATAAATGGCCTGTCTGATTCTTTTCACCCTTGTCAAATATTGGCAGATCTTATGACAATCAAAGAGAAAAAGAAAAAACTTGATGGGCTAAAAATTGCATGGATTGGAGATGGAAATAACGTTTGCAACTCTATGATTTATGGATGTGCAAAGACATCTATTGATATTAGCATTGCAACACCCAAGGGATACGAACCAAATCCTGCCGTAGTAAAGGAATCTAAAAAATTCGTAGACGTTCAATTACAAAATGATCCTGTGCTGGCAGTAAAGGATGCAGATGTGGTAGTAACTGATACGTTTGTATCGATTCATCATCAAGTAACCGATCGGACAAAAGATTTCCTACCTCATTTTCAAGTGAACTCCAATTTGATGAAAAAAGCAAGTCATGATGCAATTTTCTTGCATTGTCTTCCTGCAAAAAGGGGCCAAGAAGTTACAAGTGAAGTCATAGACGGTCCACAATCAGTAATTTGGGACGAGGCTGAAAATAGACTTCATGCACAAAAGGCATTGATGGCTTCACTGCTTCGAGTCTAACGTTTATAAGAGCTTCACCAAAATTTTTTGTAAATAGGCTTAGTACATATGGCATATTCACAAATATTACGCAGATCTCGAGACGAGAAGACCAACTACAAGAAGAGAAGACATCTTCTTATGGGTAGGCGTAACTTTATCACAGTTCAGATATCTAATGAAAATACTCTAGTGCAGATCCACAAGCCTGAAATGGAAGGCGACAAGGTTCTCTCATCTGCTCACTCTAGATCGCTTCTAAATAAAGGCTGGAAGGGATCAAGAAAAAGCATACCTGCAGCATATCTTACCGGTTATCTTGCAGGAAAGAAAGCACTTGCAAGTGGAACAAAAGCTGCAGTACTTTACACCGGCACAAGAAAATACACTCAACGAATTGCAGCAGCATTGAAAGGAATAATAGATGCAGGTCTAGAGGTACCAGCAGACGCAGAAACTTTTCCATCTGAAGAGAGGATCAGTGGCAAGCATCTCAAAGTTGCAAATGAAATAAACAAAGTAAAATCTGCAATAGACAGTGAGGTTAAATCCAAATGAGTAGAACAGAACAAAGATCAAGACCACCACGAAGAGAACCAGAACAAGTATGGACACCAAGGACAAAGCTTGGCACACTAGTGGCAACTGATAAGATCACATCAATGAAAGAAATTTATGAAAATGGTTATAGAATTCAAGAAGCTGGAATTATAAAAAAATTATTACCTGGAATTAAAACCGAAGTAATAGATGTTGGAATTGTTCAAAAACAAACAACCAACGGTGAATATACTAGATTCAAGGCACTCGTTGCAGCAGGAGACGAAAATGGTTGGTTGGGAATTGGACAAGGAAAATCAAAACAAATGAGAATTGCAATTGAAAAGGCGACAAATCAAGCTTATCTTAATGTTAGTCCAGTAAAACTTGGATGTGGCAGTTGGGAATGCAGATGTGAACAACCACATTCTGTTCCATTCAAAATCAGAGGAAGAGGTGGAAGTGTAACCGTTGAAGTTATTCCGGGCCCAAGAGGTCTTGGTCTTGTCGCTGGTGGAAATATCAGAAATCTCCTAAAATTAGCAGGTCTAAAGGACGCATGGACAAAAAGTACAGGATCAACAAACACCATGACATCCACATCACGAGCTGTCTTGGACTGTTTGAGACAAACATTTAGTCAGGGTTGAATGAAAAAATGGGTAAAGCTTTCTTAATAGTTAGAATGAAGGGAACCGTCAACGTTCCATATTGGGCTGACACTACAATGGATCTTTTACATCTAGACAAAAGATTCCGAGCTACTATCATTCCAGAAAAAGATAACACAAAAGGGATGCTTGATAAAATTAAACACTATGTATCCTGGCAAGAGATTGATGTCTCCACCGCAAAAGAGCTATTAGAGAAAAAGGCGCGCAAGGGTGGTTACCAAAAAATTACTACAGAAGATGTAACCAAACTAGGATTCAAAAGTACTGATGAACTTGCAAAATCACTTGCAGAAGGAACTGCTACACTATCTAAATTAAAACCACTCAAACCTTG
>JAJSDS010000187.1 GCA_028580875.1 Nitrosotalea sp. | reverse complement strand
CTTTTGAGCACCGGAACATTGCATGCAATCATGGCATCCTTGAAGAGTTGTCTGTCTTCAGTTGCCTGGATTCCAAGTACTTGGGTTCCAAGTACTTTGACACCGTACTTTTTGAGTATTCCAAGTTCGTCTAGTTTTACTCCACAGTTGAGCGCAGTTTGGCCTCCAAAGCCGAGCATTAGGCCATCTGGCCTTTCTGCTTCTATGATAGATTCCACATAATGCGGATTTACTGGAATAGAGTAGACCTTGTCTGCAAATCTTGTATCAGTCTGTATTGTTGCAATGTTTGGATTTACAAGTACGCTCTTGATTCCTTCTTCCTGGATGGCCTTGAGGCACTGGCTACCGGAGTAGTCGAATTGACGGTCACTAGGTGACTTTCGCCTGCTTCTCCGATTTTGATTGCCCCACTGCCAAGAACTAGAATCTTCTTTAACGACTCATCTTTTGGCATTGTCCTCCCCTATGAGTTTCTTGAGCTCTTCAAAAATAAACATGCAATCAAAAGGTCCCGGTGATGCTTCAGGATGAAATTGTACAGCAATTATTTTCTTTTGCTTGTGTTTTATTCCCTCTACAGTGTTATCATCAGTATTTGTAAACCATAATTTAAAATCAGTATTTTTCAGCGAGTCAGGGTCAATGCAATATCCATGGTTCTGGCTTGTCACATACACTTGGTTGTTGTCAAGGTCAATGCAAGACTTGTTTTGTCCACGATGTCCATACTTTAGCTTGTAAGTATTTGCACCACCTGCCAGCCCAAGAATTTGTGCACCAAGACAGATTCCCAATGTAGGAATGTTTTTTTCAATTACATCTTTTGCAGTCTTCATAGTTTCTGCACATTTTATTGGGTCACCAGGTCCGTTTGAAAATATGACGCCCTTTGGATGATATGATAAAATTTTCTCAAGCGAATAGTTCCATGGAACTTTGATTACCTTATAACCAAGACTGCGAACATTTCGCAGTATGGAGTTTTTCACTCCAGTGTCAATTACCACAATTGATTCTGCGTCAGAGCCAAATGTTTGTGGTTCTTTTATTGATACGGTATTCATAAATTCCTCGTCGTTATATTTTTTAGCAGACTCTAGTTTCTTTTTGATTTCTGGCACATTAATCGGAGTATCAGAGACCACAAGTGCTGCCATCATCACTCCACCGGTTCGAAGTTTTATTGTAAGCTCCCTGGTATCAATTCCAGATATTCCCGGGATTTTTTCATTGTACAGCCATTCATCAAGTGTCATAGACATGTTCCAGTGGCTTGCAGTAAGTGATAATTCATGGACTACAAGACCACGTGCCTGTATCATCTCAGACTCGAAATTCTTGCGTATGCCATCAGCATCCTTTGCCATAGGATCAGGCACCCCATAGTTTCCAACAAGCGGATACGTAAGTGTCAAAATTTGGCCACTATAAGATGGGTCTGTGAGCGCCTCCACATAGCCAGTCATCCCAGTATTGAATACTGCTTCACCAAAGGCTACAGTAGAATACCCAAAACCCATCCCCTCAAAAATAGTACCGTCCTCTAAAATCAACATACCAAACTTGTTTGCGTGTTTGGCTTTTTTTGTTGGAATCCTTGAAACCCTCTGCATGTGGATTTCAATAGGAATTTAAATTTTATGCCGATCTAGAATAGAAAAATTAGAAAAAATAAAGATGCGTTGATTATAAAATGTAATACAAAAAATTTATGGTCATTTTTCAGCCTTTAATTCTTCAAGACCATCTGCTATATCATGCATAACATCAATCAAGCGATTCCCAAGATGTGGTGGAATGTTTTGATTTGCAATTAGGCGGTTTATGCTATCAATGTATGATCGGATTATTGCAACCACATCATCAGTTTTCTTGACATCATTGTGTTTTGAGTTTGAAATAGCAGAGAGTTGTTTTGCAAGATTTAGATTCAATTTTTGATAATGGGAGATATTGTCATCTAGTTCTCTTTTAGACCCTGCAAGTTGCTCTATCCTAGTGGATAAATTGTGCATTATTTCATGGAATACAAATTTGTTATTTCCAGATTCGCTAGGAAAATCCATGACACTGACTTGATTTTTCAGTTTTTGTAAGTCACCTTTCATGTCATCAAGAAATGATTCAAGAATGTCCTTTTGGAGTATAGAAATCTGAGATTCAAATGACAACTGTTTGTTATTATTTGAAACCTGTTTGATGAGTAATTTTTGGACATAATCTCGTCGCAGAATGTTTAAAATCAATTTTAAAAGAAATACATGTGCTACAACATTTATTCCAAGAAGCAACAATTGCAATAAAATAAGATTAGAGACTTGTTCCTTGCCGTACGTACCAAGCACATATGTCAAATTATCAGCAGCAGTTATGAATTGCGATTTTGCATTATCCAAGTCAGGATTTTGCATGGGTGCTTTTTTTGTCTCCAGAATGTTTTCTACCACTGACTTGTATGCAGACCATTTGTCTTGGACTTGCTTTAATTCATTTGAAAAAGCATCGGGTACTGCCATCACTCCAAGATCATTATTTGAAAATCCAATGGAACTTGCAGGTATAGATCTTCCAGAAGATAGCGCCAATATGTTCTCATCCACAGATGTTACTACATCAATCACAGGCTTGGGATTGCCATCCATGAGAAAGATAGTTGATTTTGCATAGAGTGATTCTGCAAGATACCGGTTCTTGCCACTTATGTTAATAGAATTACCAAGAAATGTAGACTGGTTCTCAAAGTACACAAGAATTAGAAAACTAGAAACAATGATTGTTACCTGTATGCCAACAATGAGTCCTACCTTTCTTTTCAATCACATAGTTATGATCATTTAGCATAAAAAACCTCACTTGGATATCACGTGCAAATATACATCATGCAAAGCAATATTTGAAAAACGGTTTCTAGATGTAAATT
>JAJSDS010000186.1 GCA_028580875.1 Nitrosotalea sp. | reverse complement strand
TTCCGATGTATCACTCCAACATCCGTATCATGTCTTTCGATTAGAATTTCTTCAATATCATCATCATTCATCAGGACATCGAAAACGCCATACCCCAAAACTTCACGAACAATGTAATATTTTAGACGATCATAAAATTGTGAGACCTGATTTACAATTCCTTTTTCTTGGGCATCTTGCCAGATGTATTTTTCCAGATGGTGAATGCGTTCTTCCTCAGTCTCTAGTTTGTCAAGAAATGGCAAAGAATTCATTAGATGATCCATTATCTTTTCATAAATTTGAAACTCGTTTTGTTCCAGATGAGGTTCTTTTATCAAATATTTCCCAGTTGATGTAATGAAAACTTCAGCTTGGTTTACTGTATAATGATCAATGACCTGCACTTGTTCTATGTTTGCGTCAAGTGCAATGATTTTTGAAGTCACAACTTGAAATAACGAATTCAATAAAAACATTCAACAGATGAGTATCTTTACACAACTTTTCTTTCTATAATCTGTTACACGTGCACAAGATGTCAACAATGACAAGTATGTGTGACGATAGGAATTATTATTTTATTGAAAAAATATAACCGTGACCATTTCTAGTCCTTGATACTATCTTTTTTCCTACCAGTGTTCTTAATTGTTTTCTAGTCCAAGAATCAGAGTATCCATATTTTTTGCTGACAGTTTTTGAAATATCAGAAAATGTCATCTTGTTTGTGCCAATTATATTTCTGAATGTTCGTTCAAGTAGACCCATGTCAGTATGATCCAACATTATTTTTGTTATTGGAGATTCAATGCCAAATCTCTCTTGGAGATCTAATAGTTTTGATCCCAGTGCTCCAGCCCATTCATCACTTTTCTTTTGTGATAGACATTCGCTCTTTACGTCATCCCACTCAATGCCACGCTCAACCAGAATCCTCATGTCATCCAGATCATCAGTCCTTTCTGTCATGCCCTTAAACAGGAAAATGTCTTCTCCGGACATCAGGTATACGTCTAGATTGCCAAAACTCCTGTAGAACCTGGCTCTTGTCTGCATGTTATTATCAATTTCTAATTTGCCACAAACCTGTCTATCAAACACATCAAATCTCATTTTGTCTGGCCTTTCCATGACAATCCAGGCACCCAGCGTTTTGTACTCTTTTGCAAGTTTATCCACGCGAATAAAGTCAGCATTTTTCATCGCCTCGACCAGATCCTTGACATCCTTCGTGGATGTACAAACCACGTCAATGTCCTTGGTAGCCAATTTTGCTCCCATGAAGGTCATGGCACACCCTCCTATGAGATAGATGCTAACTTTTCTTTTGAGGTTTGAGCCCATACTGCCTAGAACTCCAATCAGATCTGATTCACCAAATTTCTTTATTCCACTCATACCTTCAACCCATACTCGATTGCTTTTGATTTAAAGTCCCTCCATGATGGCAGGTACTCCTCTTTTCTCATTCCATCGGTGTGCAGATAATCCAGTATTGCCTCCACCATGCTAGTTATTTTGTATTTTTTAGATTGTTCAAGTAAATACTTTATTTGTATTATTTTTTCATTTTTCTTCATCACCAACAAGACTGCAAGCATGTTTCTTTGCGAATACGGAATTAGGAGAGAGTGAACTATGGCATCTTCAAGTCTTAGATTGGCATAATGAGTGGAATAAAAATAATATGAAACTTGCATGATCAATGGTATGGCAAATTTTCCAAACAGTGATGGACCTGTCAATAGGAAATGATCTTGCTCGTTTTCTTTTGAACTTTCTATAATGAATTCATCGTTACGTTCCCACAGGATTACTGCATCATTTGAAAACTTTCTAGCTATCTGTTGATTTGTATAGTGTCTTGATTCATTTACAAAATCTTTTAGTATCTGCAATCTGGAAGAAATGACATACATTGATTCTTTTTTTTGTACCAAGCCTAACTGTTTTAGTTTCTTAAGTGTTCTTGCTACTGACGGTTCTGACACATTAGAATTTTCTTGTATCTCCTTTCTGCTCTTTGGATTTAGAGAATTTATGGCGGACAGAACTTCTAGGCTTGGTCCAGACAATATTATATCGTATGGCATGTGACGCGATTCCAAGACCATGTCTCTGAATAATAATGCATGTTTTGATTCTGACAATGTTACTGTTTTGGAGAGTCCTTCTCTAGCAGTCTTGATGAATCCCTTTTCTTTCAAAGATGAAATGGCTCTGGTCAGAATGGATGGTGGAGAGTTGGACTGCCTTAGCAGATCAGATAGATGTGGGGTGCCTTTTTCTACAATCATTACAAGATATTTAATTTCGGTTGGTGTCATTTTCATTGTACTTGCCCCGCCTACTGTTCACATATTGTATCAATATTGTTAATTAGTATATAAATATTATACATTATTGATACAGAAAACAACATGCTGCCGGGTCGACAGAGCCTAATCTATCACACAATTAGACAGCAATGAATTCTTTGTTTGAACGCCATGCCGTCATGTGTGTAATCCCAAAAACCAGAGCAATGATGCCTGCAGGTGACATATCAAGTCTAAGGGAAACAATAGACCCTGAGAAAATAATGACAATTTCAAATAGAATTTGAAGTACCAGTGATTGTTTAGGAGTAAATCTACGGGAAAATAATCGTACCAATACATTTGTCTCATATTTGATAAATTCGTTGAATTCAACGGTGCTTTTGACATCCAATAAAAAGAATGTCAGCCAAAATGTAAAAAATGAAAGGGATATCCACCAAGGAAATGAAATGCCAACTCCAAGTAATACTAGCGGGGCAAATCGGAACAAGGTGTTGATCTTTTTTTTAACTCTAGCTTGATTCCACCTATTGCAAGAACTATGGCTGCAATTATGCCTCCGATAAGCTGACCTGCTCCAAAGGTGCGCTTCAATAGATCTGGCGGAATTAATGCAGTGGCATCAGACGCATTTACCTTGCCTGATGTTATATC
>JAJSDS010000185.1 GCA_028580875.1 Nitrosotalea sp. | reverse complement strand
TCATTTGGTGCTGTAATCTTTGGAACGTTTGCCTGTGTTGTATTTTGTGTAACAGTAACTTGTTGTGTTGGATTTGTTGTATTTTGGCTAATAGTTTGTGGTGCAGTTACTGTTGCAGGTGTAGCAGAAATGAATTTCTGGATTCTGTTATTGTTAGAGTCTACGACAAAGACATTTCCATTAGAGTCTACTGCAGTTGCTCTAGGATTATCAAAGAAATCAGCGCCAGTACCTTGGCTTCCCCAAGATGTTACTGCGTGACCATTAGTGTCAAGCTCTACAATTCTGTTATTTCCACTGTCTGCTACAAAGACATTCCCAGTACTATCGATGGACAATCCAAGCGGAGTCTGGAGATTTGCTCCAGTTGATGCGTCAAAAGATTTCAAGAACACACCGTCTTCTGTGAATTTTTCTATTTTGTTTCCTCCAGAGTCAGCTACATAGATACTTCCTTGCGAGTCTGCAGCAATTGCACGAGGAGATAGAAATTGACCATCACCTAGTCCACTCTGTCCAATTGTGAGCAGGAATTTTCCGCTGCTGTCAAATTTTTCAATTCTGCTATTTCCAGTATCAACAACATACACATCACCACTTGGGTCTACTGCGACGCCTTGTGGAAGTAGAAATTGTCCCGTGTTGGAACCTTGTCCACCCCACTTTGCTACAAATTTTCCAGTGCTGTCAAATTTTTGAATATCATTTCGCGCATTATCAACGACGTAAATAGAATTACTAGTAACTGCTATACCCACAGGAGCATTGAACTGACCATCACCGGTACCCTTTGTTCCAAAAGTAAAGAGAAAGTTTCCATTGTTATCGAATTTTTCGACTCTTCGGTTTCCAAGATCAGTTACGTAGACATTTCCTGATGAGTCAATTGATACCCCTTGAGGAAACGCAAATTGTCCTGTATTTTGTAATCCGTATGTACCCCATTGTGTGGTATATGAGGGAGCCGAGGTAGCCCAAGAATAACCAGTAAACATACTTGACAGTACAAGCACAAAAATCCCAATTAGGACTGGGTAAGTCTTCAACACGCACAGATTGCAAGATACTAAAAAGATCTCCTTAGTTAGGAATTGTTACAATTTTGGTCAATTCTGGTAAATTAGAATGGCTTGTTGACTTCTCTTGTGAAGACATAGCTTGCAATAGCCACCATTATCACAACAAAGCCTCCTATTACGGCAAGCTCAATTGCAACAGGCAGAATCTGGACTGTTCCAGTCATCATTTGCCTGATGAGCAATACGGCATAAGTTACAGGGTTTAGCCTTGCAACAAATGCAAGCCAGGGAGGCAAAAGCTCAAGCGGGAAAAGCGCCGGGCTGAGCATGAATAACGGCATACCAAGAAAATTGATGACTCCCCAAAAGGTCTCTTGTGATTTTGATGTGGCTGCAACAATTACAGAGATTCCAGAAAATCCAAGTGAGAATACTGTAACTGTAAGCAATATTGGAAATATCACAAGCAAGTTTGAGATATGCACACCAAGTGCAAGTGCCATTCCAAGAATCAGACTTGATTGTAGTGTAGAGATTACAGATATTGCAAGCATCTTTCCTAATGCTATAGATGATCTTGAAACGGGTGAGACCAAAGCCTTGTTCATAAAACCATATCTTCTGTCCCACAGTGTGTTTACTCCACCAAAAATACTTGTAAAAATTGCAGTAAGCATTATCACACCTGGCGCCATGAATTCAATGTAAGTTCCGCCAAAGCCTACAGATTGTATTAGAGGCCTTGTGCTTGCAAATGTATTTCCCATGACAATGATCCATATTGCAGGCTGGATAAGTCGTATCAGGATTCCACTACGGGATTTTTTGTACCGCTTCATCTCCCTCCAAAAAATTGTATAAGTATCAGGCAACATTGTCATGCCCTAATTCTCCTCATTCTTTCTCGCATTTTTTTCCTGTCATATTTTCCCTCTTCTTCTCTTAATTCACGTCCGGTATGTGATAAAAACACATCATCAAGTGTGGGTTTTGTAAGAGAAATGTTTTCTATTTTTATTTCTAGAGTATTTGCTTGCTGGAAGATTTGTGGGATTAATTGATCACCACTTGTTGTAAATACAGTAACTATAGAGCCATTTGTTGATACATCTTTTACGGTTGCAAGTTTTTTTATTTCCAAAACTAATTGTCCAAGTTTTGTTTCAGAGTTTGCCTCAAAGATTACGATCTCATTTCCTAGTGCGTTTTTTAGATCCTTTGGAGAATCTGTTATCTTGATTTTTCCGTTATCAATTATGGATATATTGTCACAAAGCTTGTCTGCTTCCTCCATGTAATGCGTAGTAAGAAAGATGGACATCTCAAACTCGGTATGGATTTTTTTTATATATTCCCAGATTTTGTACCTAGTTTGTATATCAAGGCCCAGTGTAGGCTCGTCCAAGAACAAGACTTTGGGCATGTTGAGCAGGCCTCCACCAATGTCAAGCCTTTTTCTCATGCCTCCGGAATATGTGACTGCAGCCTCGTGTTGCCTGTCATCTAGTTCTATAATACCAAGAATCTCGTCTATCCTCTTTGTTCTGACATCCTTTGGTATGTGGTTTAGTCTTGCTTGCAGTTCCAGGTTTTCCCTGCCTGTGAGATATTCATCGATTGTAGAATCTTGTTGTACGTAACCGATATTTTGCCTGACATTTTTTGCGTGTGTTGTAACATCAAAACCTGCAACAAGTGCCCTGCCAGATGTTGGTTTCAGTAACGTAGTCAGGATCATTATTGTAGTACTTTTTCCTGCGCCGTTTGGACCAAGAAAACCAAAAATTTCACCGTTTTCTACTTTGATTGAAACTTCATCAACTGCCTTAAGACCACTGCGATAAACTTTGGATAATTTGTCAGTCTCTACTGCGTACAATAAAAACTGGGAGATTAATCTAGTATAAATTGCTACTAGATAGTATCATACGATAAGATAAAATAAAAAAG
>JAJSDS010000184.1 GCA_028580875.1 Nitrosotalea sp. | reverse complement strand
TTATTCCCAAATCCAACTTATTTGCCATCAGAGCTAAAGACAGTTTATGATGTAATGACAATTATTGCAAAATATCTCAATGATGCAGGAATTAATTGCATACTTGATGCTACATTTAACAGAGAAGATTCACGAATGGAAATAAGAGAGAAATTGAAACTTGCAGACAACCAACTGCACATAATAGAGTGTTCGTGTCCAGAAGAGGTCGCCATTTCAAGACTTGGATCTCGTAGGAATGATTATTCCGATGCAACCATATCAGTATACCAAAGAATGAAGAAGATTCATGAGCCTGTAAAGGCAGACCATATAACCGTAGACACTACGTTTTCACCAGAAGATAATACAGATAAGATCATAGAATACATTTCAAAAAGAACAGAATCAACATGATTTCTTTATGGTAGCTCTTCAGAATTTGCTACACAGTATTTGTGAACCCATTTTCCTGCAGGATTTTTTGCAATATCCTCGCCTGATTTTATTGGAGCATTGCATTCGGAACATGTGGTCTTGAATTTTGCTTTCATAGTATTACCACATAAATCATAGTAGATAAACCATCAAAAATACAATGTAGTGATAAACTAGGTCAAATCATCACAACATCTTCTTTTTATCATACTCATGTTACAGGGTTTTTGCGATCATTTGAAAAGATGGATTACATATCATCAAAGAAAAAATTGCCATCTTGTCAAAAAACACATACAATAAAAGTACAAACATCATACAATTTCTGACGAAATTTGTTCATATCTGAGAATATTTTCAACCTAGTTTTTGTTTCAACATTGGTTTTGAACATGTTTGTACCAGCGTATGCATTGCAAACAAATATGCTAGATCCAAACCTACAGGTCACTTTAGAATATCCAGACGTGGTAAGACCGGGAGAAAAGTTTGTCCTGTCATCTATAATCAAGGCAACTGCAGATAAGGTATCAAACATTACACTTTCCATATCCTCACCAGAATTTTCTTCAACAAACAATACTTTTAGTTTAACAAAGCTTGCAAAGGACTCTACCTTTGGCAATAATTTTGAATTAGCACCAAGGGAGGACATACCAGATGGGGAATTTGTTGCAAATGCCGAGATCACTTATTTTGTCAAAGGCATGTTTGACTCAAATCCTGTCAAAGATACATTTGTTCAGGCTTTTCATCTCAATGCTCAATCAAGCCCAATTTTGAGTTTTGACATCCAGTCTCCAAGTAATGTATTTTCTGGAGAGCCATTTTCCATAAAGGGCACAATAAAAAACCAAGGAGTCAAGGCACATGACGTACAAGTAGTTGTATCATCTCAAGACGTCAATCTTGAAGGCAAGAAATCATTTTTACTTTCAAGCCTTGATGCTGGGAAAAGTTCAGACTTTGAATTTCTGGTTAACACTCCAAAAGATCTTGACATTCCAGTCCATGCAGTAATTCATGTAAATGGTACATACACTGATGATCTTAACAGGTCACATTCGATTCAAGATTCAGTCAACATATTTGCAAGACACCGAGGCATGCTAGAGATTGGAGATGCAAACGGTATATGGTTGGGTACTTTTTTCATTGCACCTGTAGTTGGAGTTGGTACAATTGTTTCAAGCGCAATTGGTTTTTTCATTTTCTTGTGGCATTTTAAAAACAGAAAAAAACAAAAAAAAGGTAAAAAATCAGGACATCACCCTTAAATTACCTCATAATTGGCTCTAGTTTGATCATAACATGGTAAAACCAATAGTTTATGGTGCAATAGGCGGAGGTGCTGCAGTGGCAGTTGCAGTAATTGTTCTTTTTGTATTTCATCCTGCTTCAGAACAATATGCATTAACTGTAGAACCAAGAACCGAAATGGTCATGGGGGTAGGGAATGTTGTTCGAGTATACATACAAAATACTGGATCATCACCATTGACAAATGTCAAAGTAGATTATGGAACTAGCTCTGAACCAGCATTACCAATTTTGAATCCAGGTGAAAAACAAATGTTTTCACCACCAGCCGGTTCAAAGACGGTAACAGTAACAGATGACCAAGGCATCACAGTAATGAAACCAATTACAGATTCAATGTAGAAAGAATCTAAAAAATTACCAACTTATTTTATTATTTAAAAATCTGTAATTCATGACATATTATAAAATATTGAAAAATATACAAAAAAAATCCAGTGTGTGACTTACAGGGATTTAATTTTATTAACTGTGACTTTTTGGTATTCTTCCGGATTTTCTTCTTTTAGTCTTTGAAAGTAGACTTCTTCGTACGGCATTCCAATAATTTGCTAAATTTCTATTTAAAGAAAAGATTCACTAATTTTACTAGACTAGGTCAAATATTTCATAATTTAGTAGCACGTTGACAAAAATAACGAGTTTTAACTGAGTACATGCTGATTTGAGTAACATGGTAGATAGTACATCAGTCAAGAAAATCAAGGAAAAAATAGCCAAAAATGAAAGCAAACTGAAAAAACAGGTAAGTGAGGTGGAAAGAATTTGGGAAGATACAGGACTTGATCCGAAAGATCCATCATATCTGGTGGAAAAGACAATGCGGTTTGAGATGGCACAAACAGCCGTCAATAGCGCTTTTTCATTATTCAATGAGACCATCACAGAATACAAGAAATTATGTGTAGAATTGGAAAAACCAGATGATTCTCAGTCATAAACTAAGTATGCAAAGATATCTCAGAATCTATTAATTTGTAATATCATTTTTAGTTTTGCACACATCGCATACATACAACAAATTTGTCCAGTAGCACATATAGATAAAATTAAGATGATGATAGTTTGATAGAGTTCATTAGATTTTAGGAAATATTGCCATTATTTAGCGCGCGTACTTCTTCATTGACTTTAGTTATTGCAGTATACAATTGAAACAACAATTCATTACTAGGATGTGTTGCCTCGAGCAATTTACGGTCAATACCATATTCCTCTATTTTTCTCCAGAT
>JAJSDS010000183.1 GCA_028580875.1 Nitrosotalea sp. | reverse complement strand
AATGAAATTTACATCAACAGGGAAAATTTGACCAAGACCTCGTTGTTTGAGATTAAATTCCAAAGTGATACAGTAACGCAAAAAATGGATGGAGTGATTGTTGCAACTCCAAGCGGTTCAACAGGTCACTCGTATTCTCTAGGAGGTCCAATTCTTCATGAAAGTCTTGATGTTCTCATCATAACACCGGTTGCACCTGTCAACAAGTTGCCATCAATTGTAGTTCCTGACGAAAAAATTGAGATCACAAGCAATCACGATTCTAACATAATCATGGATGCACAGGTGATCAAGACTGCCAGGTTTGATGAGATAATAACCATAAGAAAATACAAAAAGCATGCAGTTTTTGTAAGACTGAAAAAACAAGGTTTGAGACAGATGAGCAAGCTTGGCTTCTAGAGTCTTAGATGCAACATCGTTTTATGCAGGAGTGCCATTTTCTTCACAAGAAAAAAGTTTTACGACTCCACTAGTCTTTGAAGAAATAAAACACATCAAGCAAAGCCATGGTGCGGTACAGACACTCATTGATTTGGGCAGACTAAATATCATCGAGCCAGAAAAAAAATTCACAGATATTGTTTTAGAAAAAGCAAGTAAGACGGGGGATCTTCCCAGTCTATCAAAAGAAGATGTGTCAGTACTTGCACTATGTATCCAGATAGATGGTGAATTGATAACAGATGACTATACAGTATCAAATGTTGCAAAACATTTGGAACTTCGAGTCATTCCTATCATGACTAAGGGCATATCAAAAGTGCTAGACAGTGTCTATTTTTGCCCTGCCTGCAACAAGGTTTTAAAAAAAATGTCAAGCTGCCCCATTTGCGGAAGCAAGCTAAAGAAAAAGTCAGCCGAGAAAAAGCCTTCTGCCAAGCATATTTGAAGTGTCACACATCGTGCAATGTTTTTTGATCAGTCTTTTTTGCATTTTTGTTTGACGCATCAAGTATTTTTCGTATCTTTTGCGCACGGGCCTCTCCCATCCCGGCTATTTTTGATAGTTCCACAGATGTTGCATTCAATGAATTACTTGTAGAGCCAAATTTTTCCAGCATTCGTGTCGCAAGTTTTTCTCCAACACCTGGCAGGCTGCACAAGATTGACAGCTGTTGTTGTTGCAGGTCACCTGATTTTCGAATTTTTTTAAGAAATGGCCCCTTTACTGTGCCCTGTCTTGCGCACATGGAAACCAACAACTTGGCAGTGTGTGATGCATTAGGAGTCGGGATTACAGGTATTTTAAAATCAAGTACGACAGAAGACATGGCACCATAAAAGACAAGAGGGTTTTCCGTGATTTTATCAATTTCATCCACATTTCCCTCTATGATTATAGTGGGATGCTCAAAGTGTTCCTTTAGCCTGCTGCATTGATCAAACAGCCTCCCATCAAATACAGATGAGATAAAATCACTGACACTTTTTCTCTCAATTATGGTCTCAGGTGCAACAATATAGTCACCTACAGGCAAATTCATCATCTCAACTTTTACTCCAATCTGTTTTAGCAAGTCAGGGATTCCGCTTTTTTTCTCCCTCTCGTCAATTACCATTCGGAGATCTTCAATCTTCATTAAACCATTTAGAATTCTGTAAATATTTTATTTAGGAGTATCTGTCTTTGGTTGTCCCGATGGAGCACCAGCAGGGCCTCGTAGCATCTCTCGGATTTTTGTCTCTGCCTCTTTGAGGTTTTCTTTCACTCGAGCTTCTTGCTTGGTCAAGACTGTAAGTCTAGTATTTGCAAGTTCTTTTTTTTCTTGCAGTTCTGAAACCAATACTGTTTTAGTAGATTTTACAAGAATTGATCCTGCAGTCTTGTATACAGTGTCATCATCATTTGCCTTTTGCAAAACCTCAAGTGCTCTTTCAGTCTCCAAGTGTTCTGATTCAAGATGTTGTTTTTGCATCATGATAGACTGGAGATTTTGTTGTAATTGCTGCAGCCTTCCCACTTGTTCTTGTAACCATGGAGGAAGTTGTTGTTCGCCTGCAGACATGACTGTCTGACCTGCTGTTTTGTTTATATCTTTACCGATTCGATTGAATCATGACTTGCCTGAACAAGCCTCAATGTAGAGTTCAGGTTTGCGCGCAAATGTGCAATCTCTTGCGCATCAATCATAATTGTAATTTTTTTATCATCAAGTGAAAATTTTGTCTTGGTTGGATTTTCGTCATAAAATTTATTGTCAGTGTCTATAGAATCAAAAACAGATCTAGTTTGTTTTCCTGCAGAAATTTCTATCTTGGCCTTATAGTTTGACATCGTATGCCAAGCCTGCTACTTTGAAGTTGCATTTTTTGCAAGCCCAGATTCCAACTGCCTCTCTTCCAAATCTCTCAGAACCACACTCTGGGCATTTTCTTTGTGCCTTTAGTTGTCTGTGAACAGAAGTGTATTTCTTTCGTGGCTTGAGACCATATTTTTGTCCCAGTCCCTTGAGTGAAGCGCTTTTTCCTTTTGCCATTCTTACATCAACTGCTCAAATTGCTTCCTTATTTTTCTTCCTACAGCAAGTGCAGTCTCAGAGCATTGGATAAGTTGTTCTGCAGTAAATCCATCGCTTCCACCTTTTTGTACAGCACAAATGTTGCCGTCAGAGTTTGTTGTAATTGTAATTCTTGCATCCATGCATGATTCTTCATCTTTTGTCGGGTCAACTATGATGTAATCACCAATTCTTGCCATTGTAACAGATACTGGCAATGTCTTGATCGGAGGCTTGGATGTTACCCCTTCTACTAGTACAGGTGCATCGTCTTTAATTTCCCATTTTGGAACAGTACAAGAAAGAATTCCGGCTACAGATGCATAAGAGCATGCGTCAAAGAGATTTCCGCCAGAGTCAATCACACTGCTGTCAATGAACATTCCAATGACAGATTTATCCTCAATTAATACAAGTTGGTGCAAGTCAATCATTTCAGTCTCTCTTATTCCTCTGTCAACTACTCTA
>JAJSDS010000182.1 GCA_028580875.1 Nitrosotalea sp. | reverse complement strand
GTCCTACAAAATAAGGCAAAATTATAACATCTCTTAGGTGAGTTTTGATTTGTCCGCTTGATTTTCCGGCCTTGCTTGATTTGATTTCTTCCAAGAGTTTTCTTTTACCGTCAGTAATTCCTCTTGTAAGTGATCTTCGTGCTCTTGATGGCAATAATTCAAAGAGTTTTTCCAATGACAAGCCTTGCATTTCTTCTAGTGCCAGTCCTCTATACTTGTACTCTTTAACCATTTATTCTCACCATTACTTTAGTTGATTCAAGTTTGACCATATTATAGCATTCCTATCTTTGTAGCCAAGTCTCTTGCCTTTTCAACTGTCTGGAATTTTACAAACGCCTTCTTTCCATATACTGTTCTGCATACATTAAGTCCAATTGGATCTTCTTTGTAGAGAAGTTTTATTGCTTCCATGATTTTTGGCTTGGTTGCTTCTTCTCTTACTAGGAAACAGATCCTGCTTTGGTTTTCAACTAGTGCAAATGTCTTTTCAGTAATGTACGGCTTTAGTATGATGTGGTTTGCTTCTTCAAGATTCATTTTGTAGCCACCATGATTTCAAGATGTGGAGATTTTATTTTTGAAATCTCTTCGATTGCACCTTTTGTAAATACTGTCAATCTCACAGGCTTTGCACCTGGAGCCAAGTCAAGAACACTTAGGCTTTTTGCATCAACTACGTCTACTCCCAAAAGTGAACCTGCCGCCTTTGAAAGACCCTTTGAATCTTTTACTACAAGCAAGATACTCTTTCCTACCTTTGTCTTTCTTCCTCTAAGAAGAGGTTTGCCAGAGCGACCCTTTAGTCTGCCCCTGAGTCTTTCTACGTCTTGTGATAAATTCAATGCGTCGAAAACTTTTGTCAATTCTTTTGATTTGTGAATTGATTCAATCTGGTCTGATACTACAATTGGAAATGATTCAATCTTGTCTACCTTGTGGCCTCTAAGTTTTACAAGTGCAGATGATGTTGTTGCTGCCAATGCAGAACACAATGCAAGACGGTTTTCTTTCTTGTTTAGCATTTTGTGGATGATTCTCTCAGATGTTGGAGGATGTGCCTGTCTTCCTTTGCGTGTCATTGCAACTCCACCTGCTTGACCTTGTCTTCCACCTCCACCGCCTGCCATTCTTGCAACTCTTGCTTGGTGATGACCTGTTGGTGGACTGTTTGATTCTGCAACCACGTCCATACCTGCGTTTGGATATCTTCCTTGTCTTTGGAAGGCGTGTGATTCCAAGTGGATGTATGCCTTGTGGATTAATTCATTTCTAACTGGAGTTGAAAATACTAGAGGCAGTTCAATGTCACCATCTTTTGTACCGGTTGTAGTAAATACGGGAACTTTCATTTGTTAATCATGACCTCTAATATTTTTGGTTGTGTGACCTTTGACAATTTTGGTCTGACAGGAACACGAAGTTTTACTAGTCTTCTATAAGTTCCTGGAATTGAACCGCGTATTACAATGTAATCGCCTTGTACAAGACCAAAGTGTTTGTAACCACCTGTTGGATTAATTTTTAATTCTTCATTTGCAGTATTGCTTACTATCATTATTCTGCTGTTGTATTGTGTTCTTTGATGGAAACCTCTTTGTCCAGCTCTTGGAACAGAGTACATGATTGTTGCAGGACTGATTGGACCTAGTGTACCAAGAGCTCTGACACTTTTTCTTGACTTGTGTTGTTTCTTCTTGACACCCCACCTGGTGATTGGACCTTCGATGCCTTTTCCTTTTGTAATTGCTGCAACATCAACTTCAACTCCTTTTTGGAATACTTGATCAATTTTTACTTCTTTGCCCATTAGATCTTTTAAGAATGCAAATTGTTTTGCAATGTCTCCGCCTTTTACTGCAACTTCGAAAACATATGGTTTCTTTTGTTCAAGTCCTGCTTTTCTTGGAAGGACTGCCGCAATTGCATATAGTTCGTCAACATAAGAAAGAGATTTTTCTGCTTTTTCAATTCCTTTTTCATCTTGTTTTGTTTTGAAAAGTCTTGAAAGCTCTTTTGGTAAATCTTTAGCATAAACATCAAAAGTTGAATCAATTCCGTATCTGTCCTTAGAGTAACCCCTGATTCCAATTATTGACATTGGTGGAGTAACTACAACTGTGCCAAGTCCGACAAGTTGTTTTCCAAAGTTTGGTGTTTTTTCACGATCGTCAATACTGGCTATTCGCATGCATGCAGCTTTGAAACCTGCATAACCGAGAAGTTTTGGTTGGTCTGCTTTTACTTCAGGCCAAGTTCTAATTCTGGCTTCCATGCTCTTCGCTCTTGCCCTTGGCAAATATGCAAGGCTTCCCCTCCTAGGTTGACTATGCTTCCTATGGCCCATTGTTAAACAAAATTGTCGAAAAGCCCATTATAAGTCTATAATTAGAGTATAGTAGATTTTTATTTTCAAAACTAGATCTAGTGCCAAAAATGTAGCAGGTTAGTTATCACAAATATGCCACCTATGACAATCCCTGCAAAACCTGCAATCATTGCAAAAAGCAAAAACTTCTTTTTATCTAATGTTTTCTTGTCCAATTATTCTTGGCACCCAAGATCCCATATTAAAACTAGTTTCGAGTCAGTGTGTTTAGAACTGCCAGTGTTCCAAGGATTGCCTCTTCGAGTCTGACTGTTTCGGTTGCCTGGTCTGAAAAGAAATTCAGTATGCTAGATCGTGGAATGTTTCCAATATTTTTTCCAAGAATTTCATAGACTCCTTTTTTTGGAGAGCCAAAGACAATCAGGACATGTTCACGTGCGATCTCGTCAAAATATTTTTGTGTTTTGTGGATTGGCTTGCCTTTTCTTGATGCAAGTATGATTGGAGAGCCCCAAGTGGTAAGAAATGTTCCAAGATTTGAGACTTCCTTGACATCATAGCCCCAATACTGTGAGATCTCATCTTTTTCGATCTGTTTTACAGTCAATGCAGGATATCCTTCCTTGAATTTTACCAAGATTCTTTTTCCATCTTCGTCTTTGCTGTAA
>JAJSDS010000181.1 GCA_028580875.1 Nitrosotalea sp. | reverse complement strand
TTTGATTCTGTAAACCATACAGCTCCTGAAGAATCTACCATGATTGCAAGCGGTTGTGTACATGCTGTTGGAATCTTGAACTCTGTTATGTACTTGTTTGACTTGGCAGGGCCTGTTTCACAAAAAGTCGTTCTCTTGGCATCTGGATAATTGTCAGCTGGTGTTCCAGTGATTGTTGAATTTGTAATGTTTTGAGGCTGGGTTGAAACACGGCCTCCGCCAAGAAATGCAACACTTACTGTAGAAACGATGAAAATTGCCATAAATATTAACGCAAGAAGCTTTTTGGTGTTCTTGTTCACAAAATCTTGGCTGTTTTTACCTTGTTATATCTTTATACGTAAAACCATCTGAATGGGGATTGGCTGGCTACTTTCTCTTGATTGATAGTGTCTTTTGAACTTCGTTTATACTACTCAGGAATTTTTGTTTTGCTTCATATTCATCTGTTACCTTGATGACTATCTCTGATGCCGAAAACATTACATCCTTGACAAGTATTGGAGGCGAGAGCCCTAAAAGTTCGCCTAGTATTGCAAGTATATTGTTAAAAGTTGTATTATTTTTGTAGTGAAATACTGTGTTGCCTTCAGCAATCTTTGGGTTTGGCTCTAGCGGGATAACAAGATCATGTGAAGTAAATTCTGTTATGAACAGCACAATGTCTTCTTTTACCTTTGCTGTTAGTTCTTCTTTTTGCGCAACCAGTTTTTCCCTTGCCTTTTCCAAGTCCACTGATGCGTCGTAATAATCCTGTCCTATCATTTTTGCAAATGTGGATTCTGTTGGGCTCTTGAGCGGAATTTCATGAATTCTAAAGTTTACTGTTGCCAGCTCATCTTCTGTATCTTTTAACTGCGTCCTGTTTTCTCTGATACGGGTTGCAACCTGCTCTAAAAAGGCAAAGTCAGACATTTCTAGCTAAACTCATGGACTACGTCCATAAGGCTTGCCTTGAATTCTTCAGTGGACAATCCCCACTTGCCATATTCATCTTTGAATGCATCCCATGAAGCTTCTGCTTCACTTGCAATCTCCAAGATCTTTGGTCCAATTGCTTTTGTGTTAACAAGTACTGTAACGTTTGCCTGTTCTGTCTCTAATATTGGAATCTTGATGAAGATCATTCTTGCATCTTCGATGTGGAATCTGTCCTTTATCATGTTCTTTAGAATGTCTCTTTCTTTTGCTTCAAAGTCTCCTTTTACTTTAACAAGTGCACAGCATGAATCTTTTGGACCGCCCTTGTCTCTGATATCGTTTTCATCAATATCAAACAGTACGCCATCTTCTTTCTTGTTGATGTGTTCTACTATTCCTTCCATGGTGTTGTGTTTTGTACTTGTCATCAAGTCTGAACTCCACTGTCTCTCTTCTGGAACAATTGGAATAACCCATGGGACTGCAAATCTTGGTCTCTTTGTTGCAAGCCATGTTCTATAGTTTGACATGTCCCATTCTGTTTCTCTTGCAAAAGATGCGATAAACATTGACATTGCATTTGCAGCAATCAGATTCATTCCTCTATAATCCTTCCATCCTACCTCGTGTTCTTTTGGAAGGTCATCAATAATTGAAGACATTTTATCTAGTCTTTTTTCGTGTCTTTGTGCTAGTTCTCTTAATCTTTTATTTGAAAACAAAATTGAACAGTCGCTGTATTTTATCTGGTGCTCAAGATTCATTACGATATTAATTGCAGATGCCTCTAGGATTACTGGATCCCATCCAAACTCTGGCAATAACCCAAATGATGCTATTGTTGCATGTTCCTTGGTATCTTTTTTGATATATTGCATAAAGGCACTTGCAAATGAAGCACCTGTACCACCTCCCATTGCAAATGGAATTGTGAAACCTCTTACTGGTTCTGGGGATAAACTTGCAAGTTGTTTTTGCATGTCATACTTGGTACTGACTTCTTTGATGAATCTTGTACGGCCTTCTGCCCAGTTTCTAGCAGCTCCTCCTGCACCAGATATGACATGTTTGTCTCTTAGTGCAAATAGGTCTGGATATGATTGCAAAATTAAATTGGCAGCTCGTGGGTCAAGATCAATTAAGAGTGCCCTTGGAATAAGTGGAATTTCGCTTCCACCATAAGCATTTGGAAATCGCAAAATGGTGCTTCCATATCTCTTGAGTATGCGAGATTCATCTTTTTCTCCTTTTAGCGTTGGTTTTAGAGGGTCTGCCCCTACATCGAGTAATAATCTCCTATAAGTTTCAGCGCCAAGACCGATGCCACAATGGCCAAAACTTGTCATGATAACTGGCGCTGGTGGTAATGGGGCAAACTTTGACAATTCTAATCACTATCTGAAACCTGAACTTGTCTCTTTAACTGTATAGTGCAAGTTTGTACATCCTGTACTTGATAGTTATAGACACTGTATTCCAGTTTCAATCCTGGAATTCTACTGGTCTTTTTGAATTTAAGATTTTAGAATGATTTATTCTTCGTTTGTCAGGGCTTTTTTGAGTACTCTGAACTCTTCAATTGAAATCTGCCCCTCTGCAAGTCTTACTCTGAGAACTTCAAGTGATGTATCTCTTTTGGGTTGTGGGATAGCTGGGGTCTGTTCTACATCTGTAGCGTTGGGAGACTCTAGCAAATTCTGGATGTATCTATAGTCTGACATTACAATTGGCTCGCCACTTTTTACGGTCTCAATTATTTCTCGTAATCTCTTTGGGTTTCCTCTGCCAGCTGACAGGAGACCCTTGATTGTTTTTATCATGTCTTCTGACATTTTATTTCACTATTGTCCTAAATCTTGGATCTCCTTTTATCTTATCGAATGAAGAATCCTTGACTGCCCAATTCTTTATGGTTCTACCATAATGTGAAATTGCTTGCGCAAGAAGAATGAGGGCATCATCATTTTGCCCAAGTAGAGCCTTGCTTCTTGCCTTTGCATAAATTATTGTACCGTTTTTTGGAAACTCTTTTAATATTTTATCAAAAATTACAATTGCTTCCTCATGTCTTCCAAGCTCAGATAACTCTGTTGCTTTGTAAAATATTGCCTCGTTGTTATCTGGCTCTT
>JAJSDS010000180.1 GCA_028580875.1 Nitrosotalea sp. | reverse complement strand
CTTTTTGGTGCTTTTTTTGAGCGAGATTTTGTTTTTTTAGTAGATTTTCTTTTTGTTTTTTGCGCCTTTGCTTTTCTTGCTCTTGCAAGTGCCAGTTGTTTTGCCTTGTTCTTCCTCTTCTGAGCTGCAATTGCTGCCATTCTCTTTCTTTTTGCTGCTGCAAGTGCTGCTAGTTTCTTTCTTCTAATAGCTGCAAGTTCTGCAAGTTTCTTTTGGACTGTTGCCAATGCACTGCTTGCCTGGGCTTCAAGTTTTAGCAATGACTCAAACTTTGGCCTCAAGACAGCCTCCTCCTTTGTGGAAGATTTTAGCTGCTCAATCAGACCAGGCTTGGTGTGTCCTTGCTTCTTTAATTGGTCTTCAATCTTGGCCTTTTCCTTTTCACTTGATTCTATTGCTTTTTCAAGCCTTGCGCCAACTGATTCCCTTTCTTTTAATTCAGAATGTAATTCAGATATTTTTTCATCAATATACTTGAGCCTTTCAACAACGGCATTCTTGTCTTCAGAGCCATACTCACTTTGTTGGGTTGCCTGATCTTTTGCATCCTGTTCCTGTTGTAGTCTGCCCTCTGCCGCAATCTTGAGCCTGTCGATACTTGCCTTTTGGGACAAATGCTGATTAAGAAGCTGCATAGCGTGATCCCTTGCTCTTGTCAACTCTTCTTTTTTCCTTTCAAGTGCAACAAGACCTGACGAAGATCTTCGTTTTTTAGAAACTGCCATTTTTAGTTTATTTTCAATCTGCTTTCGTAGCTTGGTTACTGCCGCTTTTTTCATACTGTGTGATTTTAAGAGAGCCTCAAGTGATGCCATGCGATTATGAGCCTTTGTAATCGATTAAGTTTTTGTTATGATCAGTATTTGACATATGAGTTAAAATTTTCAACATATTTTTGATCTTTTTAGCAAATTTTTGACATGCCCCAAGTGTCACCAAGTAGATTTTATTTAGCAAGTACATATGGAAAACATGGATTTTCATCCATCGCAGCTGCCGGTTGCCCATTCGTTTCAGATCGACGATGAGCGAAAAGCTCCAGACTTGGCAGCAGAAATGGTAAGACTTGGATTTGCTGCACAGAAAGGTGCATTTCGAGTAATCATGACAAAGGAGCAAAAATCTGCAAAGAAGATTGGTTTTACAATTATGAATGAGCTCAACTTTGGATTACGAAAAGCAAAACAAGAACGTGATGTAAGATACTGGATTTACAGCTATGATGCAGATCACTATGCAATGGTCTTGATAAGCTCAAAGGTCATGGGAGAATTAGGTTTTTGACTTGTCAAAGATAAGTTCAATCTTTAATTTTTTGGACACTACATTTGCAATTAGAACGCCAGAGATCACACCAGCTACTATGGTTAGTGGATATTCTTGTAGTAGGTATAGCCTGCTTATTGATACAAGTATGGGATACAGCCACAAAAGATAGCACCCCCTCGGAAATCGTCTTGACAGTGCATATCCTATAATAAATGCAAATATCGTGGTCCTCATGGTCGCCCCTGCAGGAAAAGTGCCGTCTATCGAACATGGAACCCCCACATCAGCACCAGACTTGAGTGCCAGGTGTGCCCCAAGAAAGTCAAGTGCTGGCTTTTCATACCCAGTGTAACACCGCATGTATGCTGCAACCATGCTGCCTACCAATAGTGAAAGCAGTAGAACCAGTCCAAGGCGCCTTGTTTTTTTTATGATAAACAGTACAATGCTGATAAATATTGGATACAATACCCAGCCAAGCTCTGTGAACACATCCATTGTAAGATCTATTGCTTGATTTCCCACAAGTTTTGAGAGCGCAGTTTCAAATCCAGTATCATATGTGAATATAGTTTTTGCAACTGCAAGATAAAGCAGAATAAGAAAGGCTAGCAATAGCAAGAAGAATGTTCTACTTCTTATGTCAAAGATCCAGTTCTGCAAGACAGTTCCTCCTAGATACAAGCATTTGTACCATTACGACATATACAACCATATTAAAATCAGAGCACCACATCACAAGTCTTCTGACAGAGTTACAAACATCCGTATGATGTTAGATTTGGCAGATAGCAATCTGAAATTTTTTCAGGTTGGATAAAGTTTTATGATTTTAGAATTTTAATTTTGTCTTTGCAGAAAAGACTAGAATTGACAATACGGAGAAGACAAGCACTGCTGATGCAAGAGGTCCAAATTCTGGAACTGCTGCATTAGATGCCAAGTTTGATGTAGGTGAACTGGTGGTATTATCTCCAACACTGCTTGTAGTGTTATCAGATGGCAATCCCAAGTCTGCAGATGGATCAGTCGGTGTCATACCCAAATCAGTAGAGTTGTCACTTGGCATACCTGGATCTGTGAAATTATCAGATGGCATTGAATTTGTGGAATTGTCTCCAGCAAGAGGATCATCAGGATTTGCTCCCGGGTCTGGAGTTTGTGCATATGCAAATTTGAATAATGGAGAACCATCATTGATTACAGCAAAATTAGCAACAGTAAGAATCAGAATAGACAATAAAACTGCAGATACCACAATAGTCATTCTATTGACGTGTTTAGATTAATCTTAAAAGAATTGCTTAACAAAGGTAACTTAACCATGTTACGCAACCCATTATATCGTCAAGCATTAGAGGGATCAAATGAAGCAAGGATCAAGCCAGCTCAAAGGTAAATCAAGAGTAGGGTTCAAGACTGCAGTAGGAGTAACCATGTTTGTATTACTATGTAGTTTTGTAACTCATCTAGATTCTGCCTCTGCACAGCAGGCTTCAAACAATACTGCAACTTCTGGCAGCCAGTCTAACAGCTGTACATCAGCTGCAAAACAGACTTATCAGACAGCCTTACAGAGTGCCAAGACAACACGTGACTCTGCAATACAACAAGCAAAACAAACTGATCAAACAGCAGAGCAACAAGCCAAAACAACTTACCAACAAGCAGCACAAGCAGCTGAGACTGCATACAAGAACGGTCAGCAGGCAAACCTCACTGCAACAAAGAGTGTAGTAGCATCAGCACAGGCAACCTTGAAGACTGCACTTCAAACAGACAAGGGCAATCCAAGCAAGATTGCAGCTGATAGAACCCA
>JAJSDS010000017.1 GCA_028580875.1 Nitrosotalea sp. | reverse complement strand
AGTTCAGGTTTTAGTTCAGGTTTTAGTTCAGGTTTTAGTTCAGGTTTTAGTTCAGGTTTTAGTTCAGGTTTTAGTTCAGGTTTTAGTTCTGGCACTTTTTTCTTGACCTCCTCAACAACTTCTTGAGGGCCAAAAAGAGTTTCTAAAAATACGTCTTTATCAAATGATTTCAAATCCTTGTATTCTTGTCCAACACCCAAGTAAAGAATTGGACTTGATGTCACTTTTACAATTGATATGGCAGCACCGCCACGCGCATCTGCATCACTTTTTGTAAGTATGGCACCATCAAATTTTGTATAATTGTAAAATTCCCTTGCCTGACTTACAGTGTCATTGCCTGCTAACGAATCTCCTACAAATAACTTTAGATCAGGATTTACTACTTTGTTGATTTTAGATATCTGGTCCATCAAATTTTTGCTTGTCTGCATTCTGCCTGCAGTATCAATTAGGATGCAATCTATCTTGTGTGACTTTGCATAAAGCACTGCATCTCGGGACACTGCAGCAGGGTCTGAACCATAATTTTGCGCAATGACTTTGACATTGAGTCTTTTTCCATGTTCGCTTATCTGCTCTATTGCACCTGCCCTATAGGTATCAGCAGCTGCAATGACGACTGAATATTTATTTTCCCGCAAAAAATTTGCAACTTTTGCAATTGTGGTTGTCTTTCCCGTTCCATTAATGCCCATAAACGATATAATGTAAGGTTCACCCTTTTCCTTCTTTTTTTGTATGTTTGATAGAATATCCACATGCCCTGCTTTATCAAACATGCTTGAGATGCTTGTTCGCAATTCCTGCTTTACTACTTCTGCAATTTTGTCTTTGTTTACAGTAGATCCAACTAGTTGTTTTTTCAGGTCATCTTTTAGCGCATCAATGACTTCGGTTGCAACATCAGATTCAAGTAATGCAACCTCAAGCTCAAACAAGACCTCATCGACATCTTTCTCTTTTAGTTCCTTTTCTCCAAAACTTTTAGCCGCTACAGAAAATGCATTTCGTAGTTTCTCAAACATAGTATACTGCCTTACTGCATTTGATTACGATTTGATTGTATAAGTTTGTTCATTTCGTGTTGTCCTTGTTCAAGTTTCATGGATACTTCTTGTCGTTGTGATGCCAATTGTTGCAACACCATCTCAAGTTCCTTGATTCGAGATTCCATGTAGTTGATTGCAGAATTTTTGTCTTGCTCTACAGAAGCTCCTGCACCAATGTTTACAATCATTTTTTGTTCAGGATTTATTTTTGCTTTGACATAGACTCCAAGACCCACTGGTACCAGAGTCTCACATTCTACATTTCCAGTCATTCCCTTCATAGATTCTACTGCACTTGCAGCCTCTTGCAAAAGTCTCATCACAGTTTCTTCTCGCTGTACTAAATCAGTCAGGTAAGATTCCATGGCTTGCAACTGCTGCATCAAGGCCTGAGCTTGTTCTTCACTCATTTGCAAAAAATTCCCTTATTGACTATAAATTCATTCTGAAAGCACAAAAACAAAAAGAAGAAAGGAATTATGACTTTGCCTTTGAAAGTTTTGCGTCTACTTCATCCCAGTTTACTACGTTCCACCATGCGTTAACATAGTCTGCACGTCGATTCTGGTATTTCAGATAGTAGGCGTGCTCCCAAACATCCAATCCCAACAACGGTACAAGACCTTTGGTTCGCGGACTTGTTTGGTTTGGCATTGTAGTAAACTCGACTTTTGCTGTCTGAGGATTGTAAGCTAACCAGCCCCAACCACTTCCTTGTATAGCAATGGTATCCTTGACGAATTTTTCTTTGAAACTGTCAAAGTTTCCAAACACAGCATTGATAGCTTCTTCTAAGCTACCTCCTGGCTTTCCGCCACCACTTGGCTTCATGTTATTCCAAAACAGAGCATGGTTTTCATAACCTCCTCCGTGAAAATTCACTGCACCCCTAACATTTTCTGGAACTTGATTCAAGTTTGAAAGTAACTTGGGCAGTTCCATGTTTTGTAGTTCAGCACTAAGATTTGCTAGTGCATTGTTCAAGCCATCAGTGTATGCTTGATGATGCTTTGTGTGATGAATCTCCATTGTTCTGGCATCTATGTGTGGCTCCAAGGAATCATACGAGTATGGTACTTTTGGAAGTTCATATTTTGCCATGAAAATCTCAAGTCTTTCTTGCAATTTATGGCTTTGGTTGCAAATGCATTTTATCTGGCCCCAACTCAGATACAACGTGATAGAGAAATTACTAATTTTTTCTCTTGCTTTTGTTTTATGCATTACATACTTTATTTCAGATTCTGTCGGAGAAAGTCTTTCAAAAAGTATTCAGCTAGTTGGAGTTCAGATCCCAAGACAACAGGGTCTAAATGGTCAAGGAGTAAAAATTGGAATAATAGATACAGGGGTTGACTTTGATCATCCAGATTTGTCAGGTTATGGCAAGTCAGGAAGAGTTGTCGGAGGATACGACTATGTCAACACAGATGAAAAACCAAATGACATCAACGGTCACGGTACAGAAGTTGCAGGCATAATTGGCGCAAATGGAAGTTTTTCAGGCATGGCACCAAAATCCCAATTGTTCTCATACAAGGTATCATCCACAGGAGAATCCGTCTCATCTGACTATATCATACAGGCAATATCTCGTGCTATAGAAGACAAGATGAATGTGATAAACATAAGCCTTGGAGTAAACAAGACTAATGACGAATTAGAAAATGCAGTAGATGGTGCAGTGGACAAGGGAATTGTGGTGGTTACAGCAGCTGGAAACAATGGACCTGATGACAAGACCATTGGAAGTCCCGGTAGAGATTACAACGTGATAACCGTTGGAGCATCATACAACAACATAACATCAAGTCTTGTATCAACTCTTCAAGTTGGAAACAAGCAGTATGATGTACTGCCAATGCAGGGTACAGAGATTTTGAAGAGTCCAGTTGCTGGCAAGATAATCTATGGAGGATATGGAAGAAACAAGGATCTTGAAAATCTAAATGTCAAGGATTCCATATTGCTTGAACAACGAGGCAGCGACATAAAAGGTGAAAAAGTATTTTTTTCTGAAAAAGAAAAAAACGCCGCAGACCATGGAGCAAGAGCTCTGATAATATTTAACAATCAAAGCGGAATTTTTTTTGGGAAATTGGTAGGGCCCAATTCAACTAAGGGTTACCACCCAAGGATTCCAGTCATTTCCATGTCAGGAGGTGACGGTCTCAAATTAAGATCAATGCTAAAAAACAACACAGAGGGCAACTTGGACATATTTTATCATCCAGACTTTGTAGCGCCATTTAGTTCACGTGGACCAGTTTCGCCATTTTACACAAAACCAGATCTTGTTGCACCCGGAGTATATGTAAACACAACATCAATTGATGGAAAATACAACTTGACTAGCGGGACTAGCATAGCAGCACCCCATGTTACTGGAGCGGTATCCATGTTACTACAGAAATATCCATACTTGGACCCAACATCAATAGCGTCTCTGATAATTACAACAACGGATCCTGTCACAGATGCCTATGGCAAGGTATTTCCAATCGATGTGGCAGGAAGCGGCAGGCTAAATGTCACAAGAGCAAGTTCTGCAAATCTGATCATCATACCACACGCCCTAGTGTTTAATCTCTCATATGAGAGTCCCAATGAAACCAGAATGCTTCAATTACACCCAATTGACAATTCCACAATTTCAAAATTAAAAGTTCGATTTTCATCAGATGAACCAAATCTTGTTTTCAGTTATACGGTTACCAACAATACAATAAACGCCCAAATTACAGATAACATGAAAAAGCAAGGAGATTATGAAGGATTCATAATAATTGACGACATGAAAACTGTATACCATGTACCGGTACTGGTTCATGTGACAAAGGGAACGTTGAAGGCAACCCAGAATAACACGCATGTGAGTTTTTCAATCAACTATCCAGACAAGTGGTCATATACAAAAATTTCTTTGACAAAGGCAGGCTCACATGATGTCAAAACAGTTGGGATAACACCACAAGAGACCAGAGAAATTATCATCCACAGCACAGGAGAATATTGGATACAATCAGACATCAAAGTAGGAAATGAAACTGACCATGCATACTATACCCTGATGGTAAACCACATACAAGACAATTATTTTGACGTGGATAACATTTTTCAGATTCCAATCAAGCAGGTGATAATCATTTCATCCATCATAATTATTGCAGCAATAGTTACGCTGGTACTAAAACGCAGATAAAACTAGACGTGTGGACCGGCATCTTTTATTTCTGGAGCAACATTTCCAAATTTCTTAAAGTTGTCTACAAACATTAGGGCCAGTTTTTTTGCAGACAAGTCATATGCATCCTTGTCAGACCATGTGTTTCTCGGATTTAGTACTTCAGGCGGAACGTTAGGACATGAAACTGGGACATCAAAGTTAAAAACTTGGTCGTGTCTATACTGTGCTTTATTCAACTCTCCTGTGAGTGCTGCAGTTACCATGCTTCTAGTATAATGAATATTCATTCTCTTTCCAATTCCATATGGCCCGCCTGACCAGCCTGTATTTATCAAATATACCACAGTATTGTGTTTGGTAATTTTTTCACCGAGTAATTTTGCATAAACTGATGCATGTCGTGACATGAAGGGAGCGCCAAAGCATTCTGAGAACGTAGCCCGCGGTTCAGTTATCCCCCTCTCAGTACCTGCAAGCTTGCTTGTATATCCAGACATAAAGTGATACATCGCACCTTCTTTTGTGAGCCGGGCTATTGGTGGCAATACACCAAACGCATCTGCTGTTAGAAATATTATGACTTGGGGATTTCCGCCAAGACTTGGTATCACTGCACCAGGAATGTAATCAAGAGGATAAGCTGCTCTAGTGTTTTCTGTAAGACTGCCATCATTGAAATCTGGCATCATTGTTTTTTTATCAATTACAACATTTTCTAGCACTGCTCCAGATCTTATTGCATCCCAGATTTGTGGTTCTGCATCTTTGTTTAGATTGATGCATTTTGCATAGCATCCACCTTCAAAATTAAAAACGCCCTTGTCTGACCAACCATGTTCATCATCACCAATTAGTTTACGATTTGAATCAGCAGACAATGTAGTTTTTCCAGTACCGGAAAGACCAAAGAATAAAGCAGTGTCACCATTTTTTCCAATGTTAGCAGAGCAGTGCATTGGAAAGACACCGCGTGATGGCAAGATGTAATTCATTACAGAGAACATTGCTTTTTTTATCTCTCCAGCATATGATGTTGCTCCAATCAAGACAACTTTTTTTGTGTAATTGAGAAGAATGAATGTATCAGTTTTAGTACCATCAACTTCTGGAGTTGCTTTGAAATCATTTAGTGCAATTACAGTATACTCTGGTTTGTGAGACTCTAGCTCTGATGCAGTAGGTCTGATGAAGAGTTGTCTTACAAACAAGCTTTGCCACGGGTGGTCAGTTATGATTCGTATTGGTAATCTGTGTTCAGAATCTGCACCAACAAATCCATCAAAGATAAAGACCTCTTTTCCATCAATGTGTTTTTTCATCTTTTCAAATATTTTATCAAACTTGTCTTCTGGGAAAGGGTGATTGATTTTACCCCAGTCAACAGTATTGTGAGTTTGCTCATCGTCTACTATGAAACGATCATCAGGAGAGCGTCCAGTGTATTTTCCGGTTTTTACTGCCATGGCACCATTTGCAGTAAGAATACCTTCATTTTTTTCCTCGATTAGATCAATGAGATTTTTTACTTCCAAGTTTCGCTGTATTTTTGCAGGCCTTATTCCCATTTGCTCCAATTGTGATACAACGTGACGAGTGATCGTAGGCTCCAAATCCTCTATCATCTGGTAAGACGATTCCCTATGAAAATCCTTATTATCTCTTCGGATCACGGCAGGCTGAGCAAGAAACGTATTTATTGTAAAAATTTAGTCAAAGTCGTGTACATGCCCATCAATAAAGAAGCTCTAGAACTTAGAAGAAAGGTGGCCGAACACAGACCAGACTTTGTAAGACAAGAGAGTTGGAGATATGCCAGGCTTGCAGAAACATGGAGAAAGCCAAAAGGTATGGACAACCATCAAAGAAAACAGAAGAAAGGATGGCCAGCTTTAGTACGAGTTGGATATGGCGGACCAAAGATCGCAAGAGGACTTCATCCTTCAGGATTTACCGATAATTTAGTTTACAATTTGAAAGACTTGGAAAAACTTGATCCAAAGAAAGACGGTGTCAGATTTGGTCATGGAGTAGGAAAGAAGAAGAGAAATGAAATAATTACAAAAGCAATAGAGAAGAACTTTAAAGTATTCAACGCAAGGGTGTCAGCTAGTGGTAGTAAATCTTAAGTCCAAAAGACAGCTAGTCTCCAGAATTCTTGGAGTCGGAGTAGGTCGAGTAAGATTTGATCCAGAATATCTAGATGATGTAACTGATGCAATCACTCGTGATAACATCAGAAGTTTGATAACTGCAGGTACAATCCAAGTAAAACCAATTGTAGGAACTTCAAAAGGAAGAGCACATTTTAAGAAAGCCCAAAGACGCAAACGTGGTACTAAACAAGGTTCTAAAAAAGGAAGAAAGGGTTCCAGAGTAGGAAAGAAGGAAGTATACGTCAAGAGAATAAGAGCAATGAGACACCAACTAAAAGTTTCAAAATCAAGAAAAGAGATACCAAATGAAAGTTATTGGAAACTCTACAAACAAGTCGGTGGAAACCAAGTAAGAAACTTGGCTCACCTTAGAAGCTTGATAGAAGAAGTTCGTTCAAAGAAATAGATTCAAAATCTATAGATTTTATCTTTATCAAGAATTTTTCCTTTCTTGATTTGTACTCCCTCTTTTGAGAGCATGTTGGTCTTTATTTTCTCCCCCCATGCATAACCACCTATTTTTCCACTTGACAAAATTACCCTATGACATGGAACTATGACAGGAAAAGGATTTTTGTTCATGATTCTTCCAATTGCCCGTTGCCCATTTTTCAGACCAACTGCCTTTGCCAACTCGCCGTAGGTTGTCACCTTACCTTTTGGGACCTTTAGGAGTTTTTCATACACCTTGTGTTCAAGTTTCAAATTTTTACCATTTCCAGGTTGGTAGAATTTATCATTTCAACTATTTTTTGTTTACTCTTTCCAAGTCCACTCCAGTCTACTAGAGCAAATTTGGCCTCAGCGTTTCGTTTTAGCACATGATCAAAAAGTTCCAAATCCATGACATCCAGACCATGTTTTGGGATAACTGTACCCAATGCGAGTTTTCCCTCAAGTAATTCTTTATTGAATTTAGCAGGATAGTGGGTGCCTCCAAAGCATATGGCCACATCATATTTTTTTGGCGATTCAGACATTTCCTGCAGAATAATTTTTGCCACATTTTCACATAGTTGCTTGTCAGTCCACTCTTTTTCAGTAGTACCTATTTCAATGAACAAGGTAGGCTTGCTCAAGGCAGTAGGTCCATGATGAGTCGCTTCAATTGTTATATCAAATTTAGAGAAAGTATCTCGCTCTTTCCATAGCCTCTTCATGTATGATTTTTGCAAATGTGGGTGAGGTATTGCTACTTGCCGTGCAAGTCCACCAAACATGGCTTCTCCAAAATTTCCCGTACTATGGCAGGTCAATGCAAGTGTACCACTCTCAGAGGCATGTTTTGACAAAAAAACATAACCGTCGTAATGATATTTTTCTTCAAGCCAATCTGCAGAAATTGCAGGAGTTGGGATTGTCACAAGATCAAAAGTATTTCCGCGATAAATCTCACCTTCTTTTTTCATGTGTTTTGAGATAAATGATGCCATGTTAGAACCGGCAGGATCAGATTCGTATGCCACCAACAATTCCATGGAATAACAATTCAGATACCGCTTTATTATCTTAGATGAAAATGCAGTTAAGATGTTTCAAATGAGATATCGAATCATTATTTAGAAATTGAATTTATCAAAATCACATCATATCATCACAGGTACAATTTCCCAAATATACTTTAAAATTTAAATAATACTAGTAGTATATGAACAATGTGAGAGTGAAATTAGATCCAAACGTAAAGAGGGATACAACATCAATCAAGATAGATCCTTCAGTCTGGAAAGAAGCAAAAAAAGATGCCATAGACAGAGAATTGGACTTGTCCCAATTAGTAGAGATTGCATTAAAGACATGGTTAGAAGATGAAGATCCTAAGAAAGTAAAAAATGAGTTAAAAGAGAAATAGAAAAATGTCTCATTCTGCAGAATATAAAAAAAATTTGACAGACATTGCAGAAGTGTTAGAGAGATACAGCAAGGTGCTTGAACGTCTTGCCAATGTTACAAAGGACGAAGACATGAAGATAGTATACGAAACATTACGTACACTGAACTACTACCTTGGAAGATCATACCTAGTTTCAATCAATGTATTACAAGAGATCAATGTCTTGTTTAATGCAATAGAAAAACTACCAAGAAAATCAGAATATGAAGAAATTAAAAACTTGGTTGAAAAACAAAGAGAGAATATTGTAAGCACCTTGATCCCAATAAAAGAGGCATTTGAAAAGTCAGTAGAGTTTGAAAATTTTGGCAGAAAGAAGATGAAAGAGAACATGGAAAGTGAATAAAAATGCCATACAAAGATCAACAATCAGACAAGATACAATTATCAAAATCCATTGAACCGTTAAAGATACTAGAAATCAGAAGCAGGGAAGACCTCATTGAAGAATGGTTAGCATTGAATCCAAAAGACGTGATAGATTTTAGTCGAGACAGTATCAAAAAAATCACTACCAAAGTAACCATAACATTTGATTTTGGCAAAGAAGAGAGATTGTTATCATTTCAGCCATTAAAGTAAGATAATTGAAAAATACTCAAAATCCACCAAGAAATAGAACTAGTAAATGTATGATAGTATCACAGAGTGTCTGAAATGTACGATTCATGTCCAAAATAAGAATTATAAGGACACTTTAGGAAAGTCCTCCAATGATAAAGGTAAATCCAAAACAGATGCTCAAGGACATGGTCAATACTATGAAACTGGCCAAAAAGTCAGACAAAGAAGACTATGCTGAACACTTGAGACTGGTACTTCTTGGAATGGCCACACTTGGTGCCATTGGATTCATAATCCAGTTCACATTTGCCGTTATCAATTTAGGACATAGATAAAATGGCTCAAGAAACAAAATCACACTTTTTCGCAGTTAGAACCACTGGAGGCCAAGAAAAAGTTGTCATGGGCCTCTTAGAGAACAGAATTAAACTAAAAAAACTTAACATACAATCAGTTCTTCTTCTAGAAAACCTCAAGGGATATGTTGTAGTAGAAGCAATAGATGCAAACGCAGCATTTGATGCACTACAAGGAATCAGACACATCAGAGGTCAGCTAAGAGGAGAATTAACATTCAAAGACATAGAAGGTTACCTGGTAAAGAAATCCACTGTTTCAGAACTTGCAGTAGATCAAGTAGTTGAGATCATTGGTGGTCCATTCAAAGGCATGAAGGCTACAGTTACAAGAGTAGACCATGACAAAGAAGAAGCTACAGTGATTTTGCTTGATGCACCATACCAATTGCCAGTCACTGTTGATGCAAACTATCTCAAACCATCAACTCATTAGCAAGGATTAAATTTACATTTTAGAGGAAAAAGAAAACATGGCAGACATGCAGTCAGTTTCTGCACTTGTAACAGGAGGTCAAGCTAGTGCAGGTCCTCCTTTGGGTCCAACTTTGGGACCTTTGGGTGTAAACATTTTACAAATAGTTACTGCCATAAACGAAAAAACTAAAGATTTTGAAGGAATGAAAGTACCGGTCACAGTCAATGTTGACAAGTCAACAAAGAAATGGACGGTAGAAGTTGGAATTCCTTCTGCTGCAGCTCTAATTCTAAAAGAGGCAGGCATTCAGAAAGGATCAGGAACGTCTGGTGCCACATGGGTTGGAGACATTTCACCTGATTCTGTTGTAAAAGTTGCAAAGTTGAAGATAGACTCGTCTTATGCATTAAACATAAGATCGGCATCAAAGGAAATAATCGGAACCTGTCTAGCACTTGGAGTCAAAATAGATGGCAAGAATCCAAAAGAGGCAACCGCTGACCTAGAATCAGGCAAGTGGGACGACAAATTCAAGTAAGTTATTCTGTCACGGTATAAACTGGATCTTTGTCTGTTTTCTGCAATTCAACAAAAGTTTCTGTATTTTGTATTCCTTCTATTTTTCCTATTTTTTCAATAGCTACAGTGTGTAATTCCTCAAGATTCTGTGCTCGCAGAGTCAACAGGATATCAAATCTTCCAGTAACTTCAGAGATTGCAACTATTTCAGGAGTTTTTAGCAGCGCCTTGTGGATCTGATCCTTTAGCTTTGGGTCTCTGTTAATTCCCATAGTAGCTCTTACTCCTATGCCAATCAAAGACTCGTCAACTACAATAGTAAATTTCTTGATTAGTTTTTTCTTGACAAGTCTCTTTACTCTACTATAGAGAACCGATGTGTTTACACCAAGTTTTTTTGAGAGATTTGGAACTGATGTATTACCGTCTCGGCTAAGTTCGGTAATTATTTTCATATCTAATTCGTCGAATTTGTGCAACTTTGCGACTTGTTTTTATTACTATTTAATAAATGTAAGTTACTTTTCCAAAAGTATTCTCATTTCAAGACTGGTAAGATCATATGAAATTTTTCCAATAATGTAATTCTCGAACGATTTTGGCGCTAAAGGATTTTAAATAGGCAAATTGGAAAGCTTTCGTAATGATTACCGAGTCCCAGATAGCTCAAATGATAACTGATGCTAAAAAGAGTACAAAGGAGAGAAAGTTCAAGCAAGCAGTAGAGCTAATCATGGTCTTCAGAGATATTGATGTAAAGAAAGGATTTGCAATAAATGAAACCGTCCAACTGCCAAAAAAAATGAACAAGTCATCAGCCATATGCGTAATTGCATCGGGAGACTTGGGCATAAAGGCTAAGGGTGCAAATGCAGACTTGGTAGTAGATAGTGCACAAGTAACACAAATGGGCTCAAACAAGAGAGAATCACGCAAATTAATCAACGGTTATGACTTTTTCCTTGCAGATACTTCTGTAATGGCAAATGTTGGTAAGACACTTGGTCAATTCATGGGTCCAAGAGGAAAGATGCCAACACCACTTCCATTTAATGCTCCAATTGAATCCATATTGGATAGATTCAGATCTTCAATCAGAGTTAGACTAAAAAATTCTCTGTCCCTTGCATGCAAGATAGGTGATGAGACAATGTCTGATGAAGACTTGTTGGCAAATGCTAATGCAGTCATCAGTACAATAGAAAAGAAATTACCAAGCGGTGACAAGAACATCAAGAAAATAATGATCAAAACAAGTATGGGAAAAATCGTAAAACCAATACAACCAGGAACGAAGTAAGATGCATCAAAACAGAACAAAATATCCTCAAAAGAAAATGCAGATGTATCAGCAGTTACAGGAATTGCCAAACAAGTACAAAGTTATTGCACTAGTTAGAATGGAAAAAGTAAGATCATCGCAATTATTACCATTAAGAAAAAAATTCAAAGGTGAAGTAGAGATTGTAAGTGTAAAAGACAAGGTTGCTCAAAAATCACTTTCTACATTAAAAGTTCCAGGAATTGAAAAACTTGCAGCAAATCTAGTTGGACAATGTGTATTGATGTTTACAAACATGAGCCCAATCAAGCTGAACATTTTGCTTGGCAAAAATAAGATAATGATGGCAGCAAGAGGAGGAGACAAGGCAAGCATAGATGTAGTAATCAAGGCAGGCAATACAGGAATTACTCCAGGACCAATTCTTACCGATTTCAAAGAAGCAGGAGTGTCAACCAAGATTGACCAAGGAACAGTTTGGATTACAAAGGATTCAACAGCAGCAAAGAAAGGAGACATAATATCTGGAAAATTGGCTACTTTACTTAGCAAACTGGATGTCAAGGCAGTGGAGGCAGGCATAGTACTAAACTCAGCCTTGGAGGACAAGGTAGTTTACAACCAAGAGGAGCTCACAGTAGACGTAGAACAATACAGAACAGCATTTGCCCAGGCACACCAAGAAGCATTAGCATTATCAATAGAGATAGGATATGTAACAAAGGAGAACGTCAACATCATACTTGCAAAGGCTGCCCAACAGGCAAGATCACTTGCAATAGAAGCAGGCTTCCTCACTGATGATACCAAGGATGCAACAATACAAAGAGCACATGGACAGGCAAAAGCATTATCAGGAAAGCTAAAAGGCTACAGCACTCAATAAATCAAATTGCATTTTAGCGAACTTTGGGCAAATTCCAGTTGTATTTCATAGCAATCAATCTCAGTATAGTAGTAACTAGAATCGCTCCTATTGTTGCAATTTCTATTTGCAGTCCAGACATTAGAATGACATAGAATAGAACTACGCCCAGAAAACTTGCTGATGCGTATAATTCTTTTACAATAACCATAGGTATTTCATTTACAAACATATCTCGTAAAATTCCCCCTCCGACAGCTGTAACCATTCCTGCAAGTGCCATTGCAAGAAAATTCATTCCAAATAATTGATATGCCAAAGTTGCTCCAATTGCAGTAAAGACCCCAAGTCCAAGTGCGTCAAATTTCAAAAATAAGTTCCAGTGCTTTTGCATTTTGGGATATAGAAAGAAGATGACGATGCCTGTTGCAGTAGTTATTACCACATAATTTGGATCAGATATAGAATGTGGAGGAAAGTGTCCAAGCACTACATCCCGTATAGTTCCCCCAGCAACACCCGTGATTGTTGCAAGAATAATAATTCCTACAATGTCTGCCTTGTGTTCAATTGCCTTGAACGCACCAGTCACTGCAAAAGCCATTGTTCCAAACAAGTCCAGTATCAGAACAACATTTTGAATTTGTGATGAGAACTCTGTCAAATAACAGAATAACCAATACTATGGTAAATAATGTTTAAGAGAGTACAAAAAAGGGAATGAATTACAGATTTAACCGAATAGTGCGGAAAGACCTTCCATTGCTTGTTCTTCAGTCTTTGCAGATGGTAGATCAGCTTCTTTCTTTGCTTCGGATGCGCCTCCACCGGATGGTGCCGCTGGTGCTGCAACTGCTACTGGGGCAGCCTTGATTGCTTCCTCAATGTTTACATCTGCTAGTGCTGCAACAAGTGCCTTTACTTGTGCTTCATTTACTTCAGCACCTGAAGCCTTTACAACATTAGCAATATTTGCTTCGTTGATTTCCTTCTTTTGTTTGTGCAAAAGCAACGCAGCGTATACGTATTCCATTGTAAACAAATTTTGCAAGAGGCATAATATAAAACTATGGAGCCACAGAAAAAATAAATCGAAATTGATTTGTCTAGTTTAAGATCTTAAGACCACGACAGATCGAGTACATGTACTTCTTCAAGTCTTTATCATAAAGTGTATCCATCCTTTGTTTTAAAACACGCTTTGCTTGTTCTTTTTCTGGACCATCAGGTAAAGAAAGCACATTGTTAATCAATTCAGGTATTGATTCACGAACCCAACCAGAAATAATATTATGAATATTTTTGTGGATTTTTTCAACTGGATCACTGTTGACATCAAAGACTCCAGTGAAATTATTGTGTTCCACCCTATAGATTAAAGCAAATATGCATTCCTTTGGATTTGGATTCTTTAAAATTTCAAGGGATTGAGGTCCAGCTTTTCCCTGCGATACTTTGTTCTTAAGACCTACCGGATTTATTATCATTCCATTCACTCCTATGTTAGAATTTTCCACTCCTGTTACAATTCCTACAATAATATCGCGATATTCACCGTTAGACTTTGATGCAAAGACATGGTCTCCTTCTTTCCAGCCTTTTTTTGCAAACATGAGAAACATTCCTAATAATTCATATTTAATGTGTTGCTTCAGAATGCTTAATATCAGTCAGAAGAAAAAAATTGTGAAATGAATAAAGATCAAATCCTTTCAAAGTTTTCCACTGATCCAGATAGATACTACAAGGTTGAATTATTTGAAAACGAGGGATTTAGAAGAAAATCGTGTGCCAAATGTCATAGGTTTTTTTGGACTATAGATGATGCAATTATACAATGTCCTGATCATATAGAGAATAGCTATTCCTTCATTGGAGACCCGCCCACAAACAAGAGATTTGATTATACACAGGCATGGAAAGAAGTAGAATCATTTTTTGTGCAAAACAATCACAAGTCAGTTGGAAGATATCCAGTGGTTTGTAGGTGGCGTGATGATCTTTATTTCACAATTGCATCAATAGTAGACTTTCAAAGAGTCATGGGTTCCAAAGTTGTTTTCGAGTTTCCTGCAAACCCATTGATTGTACCACAGACTTGTCTGAGATTCAAAGATATTGAAAATGTAGGAGTGACTGGAAGGCATTTTTCAAGTTTCTGTATGATAGGTCAACACAGTATACCAAATTCACACGGATATTGGAAGGACAAATGCGTAGAACTTGACTTTAAACTTCTTACAGAGAGATTTGGAATTCACAAAAAGGAAATAGTATTTGTAGAAGATGTATGGGCAGGAGGAGGATCTTTTGGTTCATCATTGGAGTACTTTGTCAGAGGACTAGAGCTTGGTAATGCAGTATTTACTGAATTTCAGGGAGATTTGACCAATTATTCAACTTTGGATCAAAAGATTATCGACATGGGTGCAGGCCTTGAAAGATTTGCGTGGATAACAATGGGAACTCCCACTGCGTATGATTGCTGCTTTGGACCCATAACAAAACACATGATAAACAAGATAGGTATCGACATAGATTCCAATATCATTTCAAAATATTTCATGTCAATAGCAAGAGCACTTTCCCAATCAGACGACATCTCCCTAGTCCGAAAAACTGCTGCAAAATTGTCAGGGCTTGACGAGATAAAACAAGACAAGATAATTTCCCCTCTGGAAGGAGTGTATACGATAGCAGATCATTTGAGAACTCTAGTCTTTGCTATTTCCGATGGAGCATTACCAAGCAATGTAGGAGGAGGGTACAACTTGAGGATGATTCTCAGAAGAACACTTGCAACCATGGATAGATTTGGATGGAATTTTGACCTCAACGATCTAATTGATCTACACATAGATTATCTCAAGTCTACATACCCAGAACTTGAGCAAACTCGTAATGATGTAAAAACAATAATCGAAGTAGAAAAGAATCGTTACAGCGAATCCCGAGTTAGAATGAAAAACATGGCAACTACCATCAAGACACAAAATAAGAAATTATCAGTAGATGATCTCATTCGTCTGTATGAATCAGACGGCATAACTCCTGACTTTCTCAAAGAATATCAGATAATACCAGAAATTCCTGCTACATTTTATGAAAGACTGTCAGACTTGCATCAATCTGAGAAAGCTGAGAAAAAAGAAGAGTTTGATTTGAATGGAATTCCAGATACAGATTTGCTATATTACAAAGATGATCCCCACGAATTTGAGGCTAAAATACTCAAGATAGTAAAAAACAAATTCATCATACTTGACAAGACGTCATTTTATGCAAGGGGAGGAGGACAGGAACCAGATCATGGAAAAATTGCCGAATTTGATGTAATAGATGTCAGCAAACATGGAAATGTGATCTTGCATGAAATTAAAGATGGCACACCAAAAGAGGGCATGATTGTAAAATGCAAGATTGACTCGACTAGAAGATATGGCATAACACGAAATCATTCCAGTACTCACGTACTGAATGCATCTGCCAGAAACACTTTGGGTTCTTGGATCTGGCAGCATTCTGCTTTCAAAGATGCAGATTATGCAAGACTAGACATTACGCATCATTCAAACCTCACAGAAGAAGAACTAACCAAGATAGAAGATCTTGCAAATACAACCATAAGAAACGACATCCCAATTCTAATTAACCAATTTGAAAGAGGGGAAGCAGAACAAGAATACGGTTTTAGAATTTACCAGGGAGGAGTAGTTCCAGTAAAATTAGTAAGAATTGTAAACATAGAAGGATTTGATGTAGAAGCCTGCGGCGGTACACACGTACGAAAGACTGGCGAGATAGGACTGATAAAAATTACAAAAGCCGAGAGGATTCAAGACGGAGTAGTAAGGCTAGAATTTGTGTCAGGAGAATCTGCATTAAAGTACACCCAAACCCAGGATAGAAAAATTTCACACATAGTAAAATCCCTTGGATCAAGCAAAGAAAAGATGTTAGAGTCGTTTGAACATGTGGTAAAAGATTCCGACGATACAAAAAGAAAGTTAAGACATCTAATCAAAAGAGTCACAGATACATCTGCAAGAGAGGCCATAACCCAAGCAAAAAGTCTAGGAAAAGTCAAACTTTATTCCACAGTAGAAGAAGAACTTGATGAAGAATTTCACATATCTGTAGGAGAGATAGCAACAAAGCTTGACAAGTCTTTGATCTATTGTGTGCTAATAGTAAAAAATGAAAATATCAAGATAATATCATTTGTCGGAGTTGATGCTGCCACTACCAAGAAAGCAGGAGATTTGGTAAAAGAGGCATCCAAGGTTCTTGGCGGTTCAGGAGGTGGAAGAGATACATTTGGCCAGGGAGGAGGAAAGGACCTATCAAAGATAAAAGATGCTTTATTGGCCATAGAAAAATCAATTGTAGGAGAACGATAGTAAATGGAATGGACATCAATTGAAGAAAAGTGGAGACGCAAGTGGGAAGAAGAAAAATATTTTGAGACTGATCCAAATACCAGTAAAAAATTCTTTGTCACAGTAGCATACCCCTACCCCAATTCTCCTCAACATGTTGGACATGGAAGGACATACACGTTAGCAGATGTTCATGCAAGATTTATGCGCATGTTAGGTTACAATGTGTTATTTCCCATGGGGTTTCATTATACAGGAACACCAATTTTGGGCATGGCCAGAAGAGTTCAAGATAATGATAAAAAGTTACTTGAAACATTTCGTACACTGTACAAGGTTCCAGAGGATAAGATAAGAGAATTTGTGGAACCAGTAAAGATTGCAGATTATTTCCATCAAGAGATAAAGGCTGGAATGATCGAGATGGGATACTCTATAGATTGGAGAAGAGAGTTCACCACAATAGATCCTGTGTATAGCAAGTTTATTGAATGGCAATTTGGAAAACTAAGGGAAAAAAATCTCATAATCCAAGGCACCCATCCAGTAGGATGGTGTCCAAAGGACCAAAATCCAGTATCACAGCATGACACACAAGGTGATGTAGAGCCAAGCTTTACAGAATATACAATAATTAAATTCAGATATGACAAATACATCATCCCTACTGCAACATTACGGCCTGAAACTATTTTTGGTGTAACAAACATCTGGGTAAATCCAGAATTTGTTTACGAAATAATACAAGTTGACAATGAAGAATGGATAGTAACTAGTGAATGTGCAAGAAAATTAGAGTTTCACAATAAAACAATAAAACGACTAGACAAGATAGTGGGCAAAGATCTAGTAGGCAAGAAAGTTCAGGTTCCTGAGAGAAATGATCAGGTGTTAATTTTACCAGCAAGTTTTGTCAAAAGTGAGAACGGTACAGGCATAGTAATGTCCGTTCCAGCACATGCACCTTTTGATTATCAAGCGTTAGAAGATCTCAAAAAAGAGGCCATAAAACATCCAGACTTGAGGGAAATTAACAATGTAAACGCAATACCAATAATTGAGACAGAGGGTTACAGCCAGATTCCCGCATTAGATGCAATAACCAAATTTAAGATTGAAAATCAAAATAGCTCAAAACTAGAGGAAGCTACTAAAGAAATATACTCAAAAGAGTTCTACGGTGGAAAATTAAAACAAAATACAGGAAAATTTGCAGGTAAGACAGTCGCAGAAGCAAAAGATGAAGTAAAAAAATGGATGTTGCAGGGAGGAAATGCCGACATTTTATACGAACTAAATGAGACACCCATAAGATGCAGATGTGGTGCAGAGTGCGTAGTAAAGATCCTAAGTAACCAGTGGTTTCTCAATTATTCAGATCCTGAATGGAAAACAAAAGTGCATTCATGGATAAATGAAATGAAAATTCTTCCAGAGGAGATTAGAAATGAATTCAACAATGTGGTAGACTGGCTACGAGAGAGAGCATGTGCAAGACAACATGGATTGGGAACAAAGCTTCCTTGGGATAAAAATTGGATAATAGAAAGTCTTTCAGATTCTGTTATTTACATGGCATATTACACCATAGCAAAATATGTCAACAATAAAGAAATTACATCAGAAAATGTGTCCGATGCTTTTTTTGATTACATATTTCTGAATAAAGGAGAATCAGATAGCATATCATCACAATGCAAAATAACGCCAGAACTTTTAGAGAGGATAAAAAAAGAATTCCAGTATTTTTACCCAGTCAATGCAAGACATTCTGGAAGAGATCTAGTTCCAAATCACTTGACATTTTTTATTTTCAACCACATTGCCATATTTCCAAGAGAATACTGGCCTGAAGAGATTGTAGTAAACGGCTCAGTTCTCATGGACGGAAAAAAGATGTCCAAATCAGAAGGAAACATAATTCCACTCAGAGATGCCATAAGAAATCACGGGGCAGATTCCATCAGACTTGCAATTTTAATTTCAGCAGAGTTATTGCAGGATGCAGATTTCAATCAAGAAGCAGTCAAAGGAATCAAAAACAAGTTGGAAAGTATGTTGGAGGAATGCTCAAGATATAGATCAGATTCCACTGTTAAACCCGAACAAGAGGACAAGTGGATAAAAAGTAAGGTGCAACAATTGATCCTCAAAACTACTTCGTCAATACAGAAAATGAGGTTAAGAGAGGCATTGCATTTCATACTTTATGATTTTGAATCAGATCTTCAATGGTATACAAAACGAGCTTTGGCAAAAAAACGCAATGATTTTTCTACAATTTTGCATGAAGTATCATCCATACGAGTATCAATGATGTCACCTTTTGCACCATATGCAGCAGAAGAGATGTGGTCAAGACTTGGAAATGCAGGCATTGTATCAAAATCTACTTGGCCAGAATATCATGAAGACATGATAGATTTTGAATCAATTCAATCTGAAAACCTGCTAAAAAATACAATTGAAGACATAAAGAACATAATCAAGGTTACAAAAATTACTCCGAAAAAAATAACAATCTATACTTCTGCTCAATGGAAAGTAAATGCATATCAGAAAATTTTATCCAAAGTGGTTGCAGGAGAAGTCAACATAGGTTTGCTGATAAGATCACTCATTGCAGACAAAGATACCGAAGAGGTAAAAAAAGATCCTGATTTTGTGAAAAAAACAGTAAATGATATTTTATCAGAGTCACAAGAAGAAAGAGAATCAAAGAACAAAATTGGTCTTATCGATGAGAAGAAAATTCTATCAGAGCTTGATTCACTAGTGCAGGCAGAATTTGGAATTACGTCACAAGTATTTTCAGAATCAGATCAGGACAAGTATGATCCAAAAAATAAATCAAGAACATCAAGACCATACAAACCAGCTATCTTGATTGAATAACAATTGCCACATGTTTTTATTAGGTTATTTTAGGTATAAGATCGCTTGAAGATAGCTGTAGTAGGCATAGGAGTTGCGGGTGCATATCTCCTTGCAAGATTGAAAAATCAACACGAAGTGGTAGGTTTTGAGAGATCCACATTAGAGAATCATGACTCCATATGCGCATGGGGCACATCAAAAGCACCAATGGAAGAATTTTCAAAAAAAGTTGGATTAGATTTTGACGATTACGTAATTCATGATGGAAAGCAAATGTATGTCGACATGGGTTTAGAAAGATTCCAAATTAAGCTCAAAGGACTTTGTACTTACAATAAAATTGGATTGATAAAAGACATGGCAAGCGGTTGCAAGATACACTATGGTGCTGCCCCAAAATTACAAGATTTAGAATCAGAATTTGACATGATTGTTGATTCCACAGGTTTTCACAGATCATATCTGCCAAGAATTGCAAAAGATTTCCATTTGCCAACTTTCCAGTACAAAGTAGAATATGAGAACGGAGTGCCATTTGATGACTTTTATCTCAAACCATTTTCCTCAATTAGTGGATATTTTTGGTATTTCCCACTTGGTGATAAAATTGCACACATTGGTGCAGGCGATAAAAACAGAAATCATATAGTTGAAACTAATGCTTTCTTGAAACAATATGGTGGAAAAGTCATAAAGACTGTTGGAAGACCCATACGTCTTGCCACTCCAGACCTCTGTGGGCCATTTTATCATGGAAAAGTGGTAGGTGTTGGAGAATCAATTGGAACTGTATATCCATTGCTTGGAGAGGGAATAATTCCAAGCATGACATGTGGAGATATTTTTGTTGAGACACTAGGTGATAACGAGAGATACAGACAGATGGTTCTTGAAAAATTTGCAATCTATTCAAAAGTATTGTCATTTGTACGAAACAAAATGGAAAGTAAATTTGGCATTATGAAAAATTTTATGGACATGCTATCAATTTACAGATACATGAAGAAAAATGAGAAAAGATTTGGAATGGAAATCAAGATGACAGACATGATGAAAGTGGCAAAGGCCTAGAATTACATACTTACGTAACCAAAATTTTCTCTTGTCGTTCTATTTGAATTCATGGTATAATCATATATCATTTTGGAATATTCAAGTAGAATTTCTTTCATCTCATCATGAGATTTTGCAAAATAAAATCCAGGACAGTCACCTGTAAATTGAAATGTAGCATGGACTCGGGCTTTTCCTTTCTCATTTTCAAGCCATGATGAGAAAGGATACAGATAACAGACTCCTGGTCTAGATGGATGAAGTCCGCAGTAACCTTTTTCATCAAGAAACCTACATCGGATGTGTGTACCATCCTCAGACTCTTTTTCATCTTCTTTGCGCTTTAGGTTTATCATAGTCATTACCACAGGATTTCCTGCAGGTCCCTTTTCTTCCCATGTTGCAATGTTAGTTTCTTTTTTTACAAAATCAGATATTTTATCATATTTCAGATTTTTACTTATTGTGATAAGATCACTACTTGTAAGCGGCAACCTTCCTTGCCTGTTACAACAATTGTGACAATCAGGCCAATAGCATTTCCATAGGACATAACCTTCATCATCTACTAGATATGGGATGTGAAAAATTACATCATTGATTTTTATTGAGAAATCTGAAACGTTTGTTTTTTTGCCCAAAATGAAATCGCGTATTACGGGCTCGATTTTCCAATTGTTAGATAATAGTTCTAAGGCTTCCTCAATGTTGGACTTCATCAACTAATAAATTGAGATCGGAACTTTTTGAACGTTATCAATGCTAGAAGAGAAGGGAAAATATGCATCTGCAACCCAAAATCGAAGATTTGTCTGGGAGAAAGTCATGTGGCCATTAATTTTAGAGCTTAATACAACTACTTTTACCAATCAACAATACAAGAAAAGACGTGATCAAGTCTGCAAAGAACTTGACATACCAGCTTCTCGAATTGCTGGAGGTTTTGTATCTTTATTGTTAAAAGGAATTCTATACAAAGAAAATGATCTGTATTCAATTCATTACAGATTAATCCCTTACATGAGACTTGGTGCAAATTGCGATTATGCCACTGCAGTACGTGAGGCTAGTACAAAATAATATATTCTCAAGAAATACCAGTCGTCTCGGTAGCCCGATAGTCTAGTGGCCAAACAATTTTGGGTTAGGGATCTCAGGCTCTGGATCTTACGAGAGGACACCTGGGGACGGCAGTTCGAATCTGCCTCGGGCTATCTAATCTTTAAAAAATAATGGCCTTATCTTGAGGCCATTGCAATTCTTTCTAATTCATTTTTCTTCTTGACAGAAGGAGCATTCATATCATTTGCAGATGCGAGTATCAAGTGTTCTGCAAGATTCTCTTCTACTGCTTTTGGATTAGAAAATGAGGCATCTCTGACACCCTCTGCAATGAATCTCAATGCAAGATCAACTCTTCGCAGAGGTGCAACATCTACTGAAACATGGTAAACAGTTCCACCATATACTATTCTGGTCGTATCTTCATTTGGCGCAGAATATTCTACAGCTCTTATCAAAACTTCAACCGGGTTTTTGCCAGTCTTTAGGTGAATTATATCAAACGCAGCTTTTACAGTATTGATTGCTCGAATTTTCTTGCCGCCCATTCTACCTGTATTTTTGGCATATTTTTTTCCAAAGTGGGATAGTTTGTTAATGAGTCGTTCAGCAATGTTGACTTCGGCCTTGTTGAATCTTTTAAGTGCAGATCTACCAAATGATAAAGGCATTATCTCTTGTTTGAGAGATATGACATTTTTCAGTCCAGGATCTTTTACATCGATATTTGAGATATCCCATTTTCTGAAAAGTAAAAGGTTTTGCGTTTCGGTCATTTTCTATCTCCTTGGTTTTTCCTTCTTTCCATAAACAAGTTCTTTAAGCGAAGTTCCGTTTACTTTGAAAACTTTCCATCTAACACCAGGAATATCACCAAGAGCTCCTCCCATGGATGCACCCATGCCTTCTACGTGTACTTCATCGTGTTCATCTACAAAGTTAAGGGCACCGTCCCTTGGAAGAAATGCAGTAACAGTTTTACCGTTCTTTATGAGTTGCACTCTAACACACTTTCTGACAGCAGAGTTTGGCTGTTTTGCTTCTATTCCAACTTTTTCTAAAACTATACCTCTTGCTTGAGGAGCACCACCCAGTGGGCTTGCTTTTCTATCAAGACCTAATTCTCTTCTTTTATAGGTACCAATTGACCATTTTTGTCGCTTTCTCTTATCCTTGAGAACTCTTCCTGCAAATAGACCTAGAGGTGATTTTGCCATACCATTTACTCCATTATTTTCTCCGGGCTTTGAATAAGAACACTGGAAATTTGAAAGTATCTCTTTGCTAATAGTCTTGCTTTTTCTGCATTTCTGCCTTCTCTACCTACTACAATTCCTTTCTTTTTTGCGTCAACAAGAATAATTGCTTGGAGTGAACCATCTAGCCTCTTGTTTATTTTTACTTCAGAAACTAATTTTGGATTAAGCATGTTTTTGAGAAACTCGGCGGGTTCTTCAGAATATTCTACAAGCTCAACATTTCTTTTCACTACATTTTGTAGGTTTTTTA
>JAJSDS010000179.1 GCA_028580875.1 Nitrosotalea sp. | reverse complement strand
CTCGTCTGTAAATCCGGTACCGACCTTGCATATGCTAGGATAGGTGTCTGTCTTGTCATCGTATGCGGACAACAGCAGCGCGCCATATCTTCCAGTCCTTCTGCCCCTGCCATAAAATGCCCCTACTACAACAAGGTCCAGGCTGTCTCCAAGCTCATTTCTGTATTCCCGCTTGAGCTTGAGCCAGTTACTTGCCCTCGCACCTGCTCGGTATGGGGAATCTAACTGCTTTAGCATTATTCCCTCACATCCAGAATTTATCGCATTTTCAAGACTGTCTTCTACTTCACTGTCTGATCTTACCATTACCATTGGCATGACTTTGGCAAACAAATCCTCTGCAACATTTTTTTCTAATAATTTTCTTCTTTCTGCATATGGTACGTCAAGGCAACTTTTCTTGTCAACTAGTAAAATATCAAAAAAGTTTACAGTGATTGGATATTCTTGCACTGCTTGCGCAATCTTGTACTTGCGTCTTCTGTGCATCAATTCCTGGAACGGCAAAAACTCGCCAGTCTCATCATTTATTGCAACAACTTCGGCCTCTAGTATTATCTCGTCTGACTTTAACGCCTTGCCAATATTTTCTACTATATCAGGATAATAGTTTGTAATATTTTCAAGGCTTCGAGAATACAGGACAATTTTTTCTCCCTGTCTGTGCACCTGGACTCGCTCGCCGTCAAGCTTGTACTCTGATGCAAACTCTTGTCCCATTTTTTCATGGGCCTCTTGTGGGCTCTTTACCCTCTCTGCAAGCATTGGGCGAATCGGGCTAAATGTCATAACCTGAAAATCTTTGAGAGATTCTAGTCCATTTTTTGATACTGCATAGGACACCTTGCCCAAGTCACTGCATACATTGTATGCATGCTCAAGTGCTGGCCTGTTTTCCTTGGAACCCGTATATGCAACAGATAGCGCATCAAGTATTGTATAGTCTGCAATTCCAAGTCGGAGGTTTGATGTTATGATTTTTGCAATAAATCCTCCCTCTGCTGGAGTGGCATCGTTGAGAAGACTGGAAATGTACTTCATCTTCATGTCCTGTGATCTTGCACCCTTTAGCTCTGCAATCTTGTATAGTGTATCGTAGACCCGTTCTACTGTTATATTTTCACTAAGAAATGTTGTCTGCATTTTTTGTTCTAGTATCTTTGATGCCACCTGCCCAAAGTCTCCAGTGTCCTTGTACTCGTTTTCAATTTTTTTAATTGAAATTCCAGATGATTTTGAAAGAGCCTTTATTGCAATCTTTTCTGCAATGCCGATTTCAACTCCCTCGTGGTCAGGCCTCAGCTTTCCCTGTAAAAGGTAGACCACCTTTGGAATGATATCCGGCGGTGTAATTTTAAACAAGTCCACCAGGTGCTGTGTAAGTTCCAGCCTCTTTGTGGTATTTTCCATGTAACTTAGCGTATCTGCAATAAGAGAAAATTTCATCCTAGGATTCTTGACATGTGTCCGATAAAAGAAGTTATTTTTTGTGCAGGTGTGCCTGGATCTTTAATTTGATTTCAGTTGTTCGCTTGGCAAGTATGCCATGAAAGTCAGAATATTCTTCCGAGTCCAAGAATCGCTTGTTTCTCTTGAGAAACCCATCAAAGAAAACTCCTCCAATGTATCCCACATAGAGTCCTGTTGCAAAGTCTTCCATGTTTGTAATGGGCCAGGTTCTTGCCTCTGATAGGACCATTGTGGGATAGTCCAAAGAGTATGTTATGACGTCATTTAGATTCTTTTCTTCAATCATGTCTAGTCCCATGATGACAGATCAACTTTTTCCTGTATTTAGTATTTTTCAAAATTGGACACATCTCATATCTGATACTTATAAACAAAAATTCTTCCTGTGTTGTTTGTATGATGGTCTTACTATTCCTCAAAACTAGTTATTTTTTTCCTGATCTTTATTGTCAAGTACAGGTCATGGATAGTCTTGTATGGCAGTCTGTTTTGGGGGTCAAGCAATTCACGTTTTATCCCAAACGCCTCAATTGTCTCCCACATTTCTTCAAGGGACACTTCTACTACTTGCATACTTGATATTGTTTGAAAAGGTCAATACATGCATGTGTGTGTAACATGCCACTACACCTGATGATGCTAGGCAGGTCTTGCCAATTACTCTGGCCTGAATTTTTGTTCGTTTATAAATAGGAGAAAAAAAGAATTCATCATGGGCGGCGGCAAGAAGCAATCTCCAGCACAGGCAGAAAAGTCTCAGACAGCAGAGGCTACAAAGAAGGATGGTCAAAAGAAAGGAGACAGAAAGGATCAAAAGCCAAAGACCAACATTTCAGTAATCATTGACGAAAACCAGGCCCTGAACTTTATCAAGGGTGCAAAGGTCTTCACAGTTCAGGAATTGTCAAGACAGACAAACGTCAAGATATCTGCAGCAAACGCATTTTTGCAAAATCAACTAAAGAAAGGCTCTGTAAAAAGAATTGGTGGCTATAGCGGACACCACATTTACACTCCGGCCTGAGTTATAGAAAAAATATCTCCGGGTTTTACATTTTTCAATTCTTCAAGGTTTGATGTTATCTTTCCAATCAATGTCATTGGCTTTGTGACCGGTACATCGTCTACAAAAAAACAGATCGAGCCGTTTGCTGCCAAAAACCCCACGTCTCCCTTTTTGAACTGGGTCCTGAGTTTTTCTCCACCTGTCTTTATTCCAGTATCAACATATGCAATGCTGTTACCTAGCATGTGTGCATTGCCCTCTACTGGAATGGATCTAATCACACCTCCAACTGTCTTTGGGGCAAGATGACGCTTCAACTCAAGACCAAAAGTGGCCTTTCCCTTTAGGGATAAGACAAGATCAAGCTTGGAAACAGAGCCTGCGCTCATTTTTGAGGAGAAGGATTATGAATATATAACGTTTCTTTATCCAAAACCTCAATGTCGGATGAACCTGAGGAAGTAAGTGTAGATACCGAAGAGGTTCAGCCAGTTGAGGAAGAAGAACCAAATCTAGGTCCTGCAATAGTTGAAACAACTGAAGCTCCAGCTGAAGAAGAGGAAGAGGTAAAGCCAGGAAAGAAAGGCAAAAAGGAGCTTAGTGCTGAAGAGATTGCAGAGCAGGAAAGACTACG
>JAJSDS010000178.1 GCA_028580875.1 Nitrosotalea sp. | reverse complement strand
TAGAGAACCTCAACAGTATCCAACCTCCACGACTGTTTTACAAAAGTATCTTCAAGGCTCACTCCAGATTTTTTTGATGATTCCAACAATCCAATCCAAGATATTTGTGAGCCGCAATCTCCGGCATACTCTTTGGGAGCTACAAAAAACTTGCATTTGTGTCTTTTACATATACTTGAAAGAATGTTTGATAGTCGTTTGTTTGCAGCGACTCCACCTACAACCAAGAGTTCTTTTTTTCCGGTAAATGCAAGTGCTCTTTCTGTTGCTTCCCCCATCATCGAGAATGCAGTCTCTTGAAGTGAGAAACATGCAGATTCTATTCCCTTTGGAATTATTCTTTTTGTAGCAGACAAGAGACCTGAAAATGATACATCATTTCCCTTTACAACATAAGGTAGTGGGACATATTCTGTTGATTTGGATGCAAGTTCTTCAAGTCTTGGTCCACATGGAGATGCAAATCCTGCATGGCGTCCGATTTGATCCAGTAATTGGCCTACAGTAATGTCCAGTGTTTCACCAAAAACTCTCCACTTCTTTGATAGAAATGCCAAGATCATTGTGTGGCCTCCAGATACAAGTAATACAAGTGGGTCTTTTGCACCAGTCAATAACTTTCCAAGTTCGATGTGACCTAATGCATGGTTTACCGGAAATATCGGAATGTCATAGTATGAAGATAATGATCTTGCCACGACTGCCCCAATTCTCAAACATGGGCCAAGTCCTGGACCTGCTGCATATGATATAATATCAAGATCATCAATTTTCACATTAGATTTTCTAAGACATTCAGAGAGTACTTCAGGAGAGTGTTCTGCATGATGACGTGATGCCTCTCTTGGGTGGATCCCCTCTCCCTCTGGAGGTCGATAGATCTTTCTGACATCTGAGAGAATTTTTCCTTGTTTTCCTTTTTTTTCTACAATTGCGCAAGAAAATGTATGAGCGGTACTTTCAATTCCAAGACCTAGCATGTTATCCCCTACTCAGAGTCGATACAATCTTCAAGACATCACCATTTTTGAGTGTATAATCGGCACCCACTCTTTGTTTTGTTTTTGCATCTATTGCAAAAAGAAAGCCCTTTGCAAGATCCTGATGTATTGATTTTGCCAGATCTCTTGCAGTAGAACCAAGACGTAAGAGTTTTGCATCTGGTAATACTTCGCCATTTTTGTTAGATAGTTTTGTCTCATCCTCTACCGGAAATACTGTAATTAGTTTTAAAAGATCAAAACAGGCATAATCTAGGGTCTGTTGAACTCCAGTTCCACCTAGTTTTGACATGACTTTTTCTGCCAACTCAAGTGCCTTCTGTTGTGGAGGATTCAGATTTATTCCACTTTTTATCTTGAAAGACTTTTCTCCTGGAAGATATTCTATGATTTCGTTCTTTGCAGCTTTTCTGAGAAGAAGTTCTGTCTCTGCGCTACATGCAACTGTGGGATGCGTTTTTCTTAGCTCATCTAATATACCAAGATCATGGCAGAGATCAGATTTGTTTGCAGCTATTATGATTGGTTTTGTACGTTTTCTGAGTGTTTTAACAAATAGGACAAGATCATCGTCATTCCAATCATGAGGTTTCTTTGACTGCAAATTCAGGTTATGCAGTACAGATTCTACATCATATTCATCTATCCCAAGTCCACTAAATCTCTGTGCAATAGCCTGGATTACCTTTCCACTTTTGCTCTCCAACTCTCGTGCAAGTTTTTGCCACTCTCTTTGGAGTATCTGCTTCATCCATTGATCAAATTCTTCCTCTACAAATTTTACATCTTCAAGTGGATCATGTGTCCCCATTGGAACTGATTGGCCTTGTATGTCAGTAGAACCCGAGGCATCAACTACATGAATTAAAACCTCAGAAGTTCTTGCATCATCTAGAAATTTGTTTCCAAGCCCCTTGCCCTCATGAGCACCGGGTACAAGACCTGCAACATCAATCAATTTGATTGCAATATACCTAGTTCCATTAACACACATGGGATGAGTGTGAGGTATGACAAAATGTTTGCATGCACAATCAGTCTTTACGTATGCAATTCCTACATTTGGCTCAATAGTTGTAAAAGGATAATTACCAATTTGTGCAGTGGTTTGAGTAGCAGCTGAGAAAAATGTTGACTTGCCCACATTGGTTTTCCCTAATAGACCAATTTGCATGAGAAAGATTCTGACATATGCTCTTATTAGTATTCCAAAAGTGTTTAATCTCAATCCATTTTACCACATTTATTGAAGATAATAACCGGAAACCCTGGGACAGGTAAACATACCATAACAAAATTGGTTTCAGAGAAACTTGGTCTAGATGTAATTGACATTAACAAGGTTGCAATAGACCAGAGACTATTCAAGAAGAAAAACGGAACTTTAGATGTAGATGTAAGCAAGTTAAAGAAAATAATTGATAAAAAAGTATCACGTGATTCTATACTAGTTGGACACCTTGCGCCATATGTGATATCATCAAAAAATGTTGAGAGGGTCGTGGTGTTGAGAAAAAGCCCGTATAAACTACAGTCAATATACAAAAAAAGAAAATATACCACAAAAAAATCGCTTGAAAATCTAGGCAGTGAGATACTAGGTATCACATATTATGATGCAGTTCATCAATTCGGCAAGAAAAAAACTGTGCAAATTGATACAAGTACCAGAACAATTTCATCAACTGCAAAGAAAGTTGAATCAGTTTTCAAAAAAACAAAAACAAGTGAAGACACAGTAGATTGGCTGCAGTTAGTTCTCAAAAAAGGAGATATGCAGAAATTCTTTCCATACTAGATTCAAATTACGCCATACGTGGGTATAATGTAAAATGTTTGAGATAAAAAAATCAGATCTTGCTGGAAGAATAGGAATACTGCATACAAACCATGGCAAAATTGAAACACCGGCATTTGTTCCCGTAATTCACCCAGTCAAGCAAAAAATTCCTGCCAGAAAATTAAGAGAGATGGGATTTGATCTGGTCATAACAAATGCATACATTACACTGAAGAGATATGGTGATGAGGCAATAAGGCAAGGCATTCACAAGATAATTGATTACGATGGCGCGATAATGACAGACTCTGGCGGATACCAAGTCTTAGAATATGGAGACATTGATGTAGATTATAAAAAAATTGCAGACTTTGAAAAGGGAATAAAGACAGACATTGC
>JAJSDS010000177.1 GCA_028580875.1 Nitrosotalea sp. | reverse complement strand
CAGATAACTGTCCAAGGTTTGCTTTACCGATTGTGTCGGTTGCATTGTCTTGAGCAGTCTGTAAGATGGAGCCACTTGGATTCTTTGCAGGTGTTACTGCGGTGTAGATATCAATCAAGTCGTTGTTAACATTAAGGTCTTGGTCGCTAAGTGTGATTGTCACAGTATCGCCTATCTTGTATGTCTTGCTATCAAATGAAATGACACCAGTGTGAGTTGGGATATCTTGTTGTGCAGATATCTGTGTATTCACACCATCTTGTCCAAGGTCTAAGTATGTGACCTGTGGAGCACGAGCCTCTGACTGGAGCATGTCTTGGATAGCTGGGAAGAACACATCATGCTGGATTGGTCTTAGATTGGCGTAGGTATTTGGATCAAAGATGTTCAACTGGTTGAGCATTACATACTGGTTTGTACCTGTAAAGACTCCGGTGTTGTCACCTGTCTCTTCAAGTTCATACCTGTAGATGCCGTTGTTGATTCTTTGACTGTTTTGTGTACCATCACCGATTAGACCAACACTGAAGAAGTCAGCTACAATTGGTTGTCCAGCAGTAGATATGAGATTCCTTGGACTAGACGTTGTAATCTTGAACATTAATCCAATAGGTGCAGACTTTGTGACTGTACTATTGAATAAAATTCCGTTCAAGTTAGCTGGACTTGCAACCTTTGTAGTATCTGTACTATTTAGATTGATAAAGTCCTGAGCTTGGGTAGAGTTTGCAATTGATATTGCCTTTAATGCACCAACTGGATAGCCAGTGCTGTTAAAGATTGCACTCTGACCTGCTGTTGTCTGGTATACAAGGTATACATTTACTGCGGAAATTGTAGAGTTTGCACCGTTAAGTGTTGTGAACGATCTTAGATCATAGTTGAGGAAGTTGAAGCCCTTGAAGCCCTCTGGATTCTTACTAGCAGTATTGTTAGTATTGTGAATCGTTTGTAAGAGAGTGTTAAAGGTTGTCTTCAAATCTACAATCAATGATGTAGTAGAGTTCATAATCACTTTACCTGATCCTGTCGCATTAGTGAAATTGAAGATTGGTCTTGCGCTGAATGCCTCATCTTCTGCTAAGTTCGTAGCAGTTGCGTTTTTACCAGTAAATCCTAATGTGCTATACAAGTTACCCGCGTGAGTCTTTGTAATTTTTACATTAGATATAATGGCTTGTTCATTTGGCAACTGTGGACTGCCTGATGACAAAGTAAAAGGAGTACCAATTTTCATTGCAGTACTTCTCTTGTACGTTGGATCCCAGAGGAACATTCTTTCACTTATCTTGCCGTTCTTGTTATCATCATTGTCAGTTAAAGTCACCGGAATTCTCTGACCAGATGCCCAGGTATTATTCTGAGCAGTCTGTGTAAGAGAAGCAAATGAGAAGCCACCTACTATACTTGTAGAGATATCATTGTATCTTACAACTGCAGATTGGCCTCTTATTGTTGGTGAATCTACTGTTATGATGTCGGCTTTCTTGCCGCCGTCCCAGTTACCATAGACACCAGTGTTTACACCACCTTGCTCAATGAATGTAATTGGCTCAGAGTTTATACCAATTGAATTGGTTGTCTGGTGAGCTGGATTACCTCTTACTGAGTTTGATGATGAACCGTTGATGAGCTGTTTACCGTTACCGGCAAAGTCTACAACTCTTACACCCTGTGCGGATGGATTGATTGTTAACTTGCCGTTGTGGTTGAACATGAAGGTGGTTAGGTTACCAGCGAGGTTCTGCATAGCGAGTTTACCACCTGAGGTAAATCCGTCTGCATCTGCTGCGCCGTTTCTATTGAATGCTTCATAGTACACTGTACTATTTGTAGCATTTGCACCCCATGTCCAAGAGTCTTCTTCGGTTGGGTCAATGTTGAGCTGTGGATCGTTTAGTTGAACGAAGACTTGAGTGTTTTGTGGATAAGCGCTTCTGTCTACAGTGGTAGTGATTAGATTCTGTGGAATCCTGTCAAAGACAAGGTTAACGATTTGATCGCCACCATTCTTTTGATAGTCAACTACGACTGTTGATGGAATTGCTGAGAAATCATAGAGCTGGATTATAGGCCAGTATTTACCAGATAAAGTGCTGTTAAGACCGTTACCAAAACCTGATGGGTTTGTGTTAATGGTCTTGTTCTGTCTCACTACATGCTCTTGTGCTGTGTGAGCAGTTTTATCTGCACTACAGTCGTTTACAATTGGATTAGCTACAGCAGAGCCGTTAAGACTTCCTGTTGCAGTTGTTGCAATTGTAAAGCCTTTGGTATCTGCAAAGCTTAAACCGGTTTTAAGCGATCCCGCTAATGAACCTGTTGTATCACAGAACTCACCAAAGTTTAGACCCTTACCTGCAACTGGAGCAGTTTTATCTGCTGCAATTGCTTGATTTCTATCCGCAAAGTACGCATACCAATTTCCGTCTGTTGCCTGCATCATTCTCAATCTCTTACCTCCTACGGTTACTACAGGTTCTCCATACTGTTGGTCTAATCTGTTTATATCAGGATCAGCTACAACAACTTGGATTACTTGAGGACCGGCGAAGTAGTTATTCCATTGAGAGTTTTCTGCAGAGACAAACAAGTTTGCGTTTGTTGAAGCTTGTGCGTGTGGGAGTGCGTTTGGCAAACCTACTACTGCACTGCTAGCAACAAGTATTGTTAATAGTGTTAGACTAGTTATTTTTCGTATTGTTTCGTTGTACATAGTTATTGTCATTTTTGGTCTGAATTTGATATATAAGCATAATGGACGATTTGTTCATTTTTTTGGTCTAAATTATGTTATTTTTAACTTTGAGGTAAATTTAATGAATATTCATTATAGTGTCATAAGAATTTTTAGATTCTAGAGCGTTTTTAGTTGATCGATGTAAATTTAGCATCTATTACTGATTTACTTACAAATCTTGGTTGTATCATTTTCTATTTATTCATACAAACGTTGCACTGGAAACACGTGTCACTATTACAAGGTATGAAATCCATGTTGCATCCATTTGACAATCCGACATAAAATCAGAGTATCAGAAAAACCAGAGGTATCAAAAAGTGCCCAATAATTTTGACTGGCATAATTACAGAATACAAAACGATTTCAACAAAGTAACATTATAAAGGAATACAGATGAAGGTTCCAAAGAAGCCCGGTAGTGTAGCGGTCAAGCATAGGGGCCTTTGGAGCCCTTGACCCCAGTTCGAATCTGGGCCGGGCTATAACTTAGACATAATGCATG
>JAJSDS010000176.1 GCA_028580875.1 Nitrosotalea sp. | reverse complement strand
TGCTTGTAATCTAAGGTGTCCTACATGCTTTGCAAGCTCAGAGGGTCATGATATTCTCTCACTAGATGAAGTCAACTTTATGCTGGATCAATTCGTAAATCAAGAAGGAGACCCAGAAGTAATTCAATTTAGTGGAGGAGAGCCAACCATTCACCCACATATACTTGATTTTATCCGTCTTGCGCAGAACAAAAAAATCAAGTATGTGATGATAAATACAAATGGGATCAAAATATCAAAGGATGAGAATTTTGTCAAGTCCTTGTCAGAATTAAATCCTGTAATTTATCTACAGTTTGATGGTTTCAAAAAGGAGACATATGAAAAACTTCGTGGGGAAGACCTTCTAGAATCCAAGATGAAGGCAATAGAAAACTTGGAAAAATACAATCTCCGAATAGTTCTTGTAGCAACAATACAACGTGGAGTAAATGAAGATGAGATAGGCAATTTGGTTGACTTTGCACTATCTAAAAAGGCAGTGAAGGGACTAGTATTACAACCGACTTTTTATTCGGGAAGACATCCCGATGTTGACCCTCTAAATGTTGTTACATTGCATGAAGTAATAAAACATACATCTGAGCAAAGCAAGAATGGTCTGAAAGATACCGACTTTATTCCAAATCCCTGCTGCTTTCCTACGTGTAATGCCTCTTGTTATCTATATGTAGATAATAAAGAGGTACGACCACTTGCTAGAGTTGTAAACGTTGAAGAATACATTGATTTTTTTATGAATCGCTCTGTGGCTGACCTTGGACAAATAAAAGAATCTCTAAAAGTGATAAACTCGGGATGTTGTGGAAGTTCAAGCTCCGACAATGCAGGCATGGCTTGTTGTACTATACCCGTAGATCTTAAGGGAATTGAAAAAAATATCAAAGTAATAATGGTACAGGCATTTATGGATGTGTTCAACTTTGATGTAAAAAAAGTAATGAAATGCTGTGTGCATGAAATAACTCCAAATGGAAAGATTATCCCATTCTGTGCATTTAACAACATTCCAAAATATAGAGAAGAAGTAAACATGTACTATAGGAACAAAATTGCAAAATAATGATATGGATATAAAACAATGCTGTGCTGATTTTTACCAGAACGATCTCATTAGATTACTCTTTGGAGATAGCATGCATCCAGGAGGGCTTGGTCTTACAAAGGAACTAGGTGAAAAAATATTTTTAAAAAAAGAGTCAAAGGTACTAGATCTGGCTTGTGGAATAGGAACTAGTACAATTTTTCTTGCTAAAGAATTTGGATGTAATGTTACTGGTCTAGACTTGGGCCAAAAAAATATCAAGATCGCAAAGACAAATTCCAAAAATGCAGAAATAAACAAGATCGATTTTCAGGTTGGTGATGCTGAGAAAATAAAACTTGAAAGTGAAATCTTTGATCAAATCATATGCGAGTGTGCATTCTGCCTCTTTCCTAACAAGACCAAGACCTCACAAGAGATTTTTCGTGTAACAAAAAAGGGAGGCATGATAGGCATTTCTGATATTGTAATCCGAGGTGACTTGCCTGTTATGCTCAAAGAGGCTCTTTTCCAATTCATCTGCGTTCTTGAGGCAAAAAGCGAGCAAGAATATGAACACTATTTGCAATCCGCGGGGTTTTCAAATATACAATTTTATGACAAGAAGGACTACCTACTCCGATTAATTGATGACATAAAAAAGAGGCTTTTTGCGGCAGAGTTGCTAATAGGTCTTGGAAAGTTCAAAATTGAATTTGATATTGCCAAGATCAAAAAAACACTTCAAGAAATAAAAACATGCGTAGAAACAGGACTTGTTAGTTATGTGCTGATAACTGGAACAAAGTGATCCATATGAGCAATGTACACCTAGTATTATACAAGATAACTGGAAACCAACTCTTCTTTAATGTACCTTCAAGTGTATGTGAGGAGTGTGATCTTACTGCCAACACTGTTAAAAAAATATTAAATGAAATTAATGATCCGAGGATAGAATTTGAAATAAAACCGTGGATGAATAATCTTTTTTCTGCTCTAAGAAAGGGAGGCTGGCATCCTCCAGTACTGTTGATCAACGGAAAAATATTTTCTCAGGGAATTGTTCCAGAAGTACAAAAACTCAAAGAAAATATGATTAAAGAACTCCAAAAATAACGTGCTATAAATTTTGAATAAAAGCATCTCTAGTTTACAATTTGTACATTCTTGATTAATTCTACAGCATATTCTATATTCTAAGAGATCTCCATTGTTATTTGTTATGAGCGCCTGTAGATGAGTAGGGATTTCCGCAAAAAGTTTACTAGTAGTTTTCTCTGGTCTAATATTTTAAACATAATCTTTAGATTTTCCACATACATAGCAAAATTCACGACTACCAGATCTTTCCCAGATGTGTTTGTGCACAAAAGTAGTATTTGTATTGTACATGTTTAACCAATATGCTGAAAATGTCTAATATGGATTATCTAAAAGGATACAATAAAAAATAAAACAGTTCAGCTTTTCCTTTTGAAATACTAGGCTACCCTTAATTATTTTATGATAATGGTTAAGTCGAATGCAAAAGTTAACAATTTTCCTAGTCATAGGAATAAGTCTGATAGTTATAGGCGGTGCAGCTTATTTTCTTATGCAACAACCTTTCATTGATTGTCCAGCATTTATGGGGTTAGCAGTAGGCGCAATACCGCAAAATATCTTGGATAGATGTCAGGTACCAGGTGCTTTACAGATTATAGGGTCAGTAATTTTTGTGGCAGGCGCAGGTCTTGCAATTTATGGAGCAGCCACAAAGTATTGGTCATAACAAATTTCGGTTCTGTACAACTGATGGCATATTAGTTGAATATTTCTTCTGGTAGTACTGTCACGTCTTCGGTTACTGATGCTCCAAAATCACAGTTGATCAACCTTATACGATAATAATGTCTTCTCAGATTCTATTACATCTGCAGGTGATCGCATATTCCCTCGTCTCTACTACAGATCGGGTAATGAATTATAATTGAAAATTTCCTAAGGTGGATTTTTAACATGGACTCAGACTCGTTCTGAGATATAAACCGATAACCACATTTAATTTCGGATTTGAAAGTTTCACCTACGAAAGAAAAATATTAAAAGATAGCAAAAATACATAAACTCATTGAATTCATTCATTGGGTTTAGTATTTTTACTAGCAAACCCACCCCCGGTATACATTATTCCTTGAGGGTCCAAGATTTGATTTTAATTTGCAGTAACATTTTCCACGAATAAAAATTTCCTCCGCACCGAACTC
>JAJSDS010000175.1 GCA_028580875.1 Nitrosotalea sp. | reverse complement strand
CCAAGTTGTATGATCCTCCCTCACCTAATACAGTTGGACCATATTCCACCTTGACTCCAAACTTTTCTGCTACATCAAGCAGTGGCGGAAGCTTTGTTGGCTGGTATGCTTCAACTGGTTTTCCATCCGTATCCTCATATCGGAAGACAGGTATTCCGATAAATCCGACAGGAAATTTTACGTCATCTTCCTTGCCTTCTTCGTTTACGACTTTTTTGTGTCGTATCATTGGTGCCAAGATGTAGAATGCTTTTGCACCTTTCTTGACATATCGTCCAGATTCCTGCCACTGTCTATATCCTCTGGCGTCGGCAGTACCATGCAACAACATGACAAGCCTGTTTCCTAAAGACCACTTTCTTGATGGTCCTACGTTTTGGATAAAGACCTGCTTGCACATCTCCGGAAGTTCTTGGCTAGAAAAGAGCTTGACTAGATTACCAAGCTCCTCTAGTGCTTTCTGTATGGTCATTGCGCCACTGCCTCCCCTGATGCAGTAATTGCGGCCTTTAGATGCGAACAGGTTTTTCTGTACTTGAAACCTGCACAATTGCAGTGAGCAGGCTCCAACGTTACAGTATAGGTCTGTCCTGGCGTTGTTTTGCTTGGCACTTCAAAGATTTTGTTGCCTACAACTGCAATTCCATTTGCTAGCAGTCTTTTTTCTGGTGCAACCAACGTATGTTTGGAGTGGAAGACAAGCTCCGCATGTTCGCATTTGAGTGGGTCAGTCCTGCCTACTTCATAGCACGTGATGGTTTTCTCATCAAGGTCTGCCACGTAAAACCACTCAATCCATGTCTCTGGTTCAGGGTCTTGTGCTTCAACAATTCCGTATCCAGTCAGAATTCCGCTCAAATGAGTTGGGTTTTTCCAGCTTGGACCTGTGAACTCTTCAATTCTTTTGTCTTCTTTTCTTTGTTCTACTTCATTTTCTTCTGCACTTCTTTTGAAGAAATAAAAGAAGTTTGCAATGGTATAGGATAGATCATCATTCCTACCTTTGTTCCAGGCAAAAAATTCCTGTAGGTCTGGTACCACTCCTTCTGGATATCCATCCCAGTGTCTGTAGATCTGGAATTTTCTGTTTCCACTCTGGATTCGTATGTTGCTTCTGGTACTCATTTCTACAGTGCCTCCGTCTTTATGTCAAATTTCTCGACATATTCCAAGAGCACTGCAATCTGTCTCTCCTCTATGCAACGGATGCACAGGTAAGAAACACTTGCACCGGAACCTGCTACGGGTATCCTGATGTTTGCGTGCTGTTCGCACATTTCGCACTGTCCTTCAGCATATCGTATTTCATTTGCCATGTTTTCTTGATTCATTTTCATGGCCTCACTGAATTTGCAGGGCTTCCAATCTTGGATTAGTTGCGCGCCATTGTCTAACAATTCTTGGATAGAAATGTAGCCCCATTCTGCATTGGCATCATCATGCAGGTTGGCGTACCCAAAGGCGGTGTTTGTTTTTCTATCAAGTTCTGCAATTAGCCAGTAAAAACCAATTGCAGGTATCTCGTATTTCTGATAGATTATTTTGTCCTGTGCGGCCGTTTGTTCTGTTTCATATAGTTGTGGAATGTTTTCCATGTTTTTCTACCTCCTGTAAAAAATGGGCTTAGCATTGGCTGTCTATGATATTATCTGGTTGGTTGCGATGTCATACATCTTGTTTTAAAAAATTAGATGTTGTGGAAGATCCACTTTGTTCTATTTTTTTGTAATAGAAAATTTTGCTGCGAGCAGATATTTTTGGTAGTTGGTGTTTACCCAAAAGATGGGCAATCCAAGCATTACAGAATTCCGTAATAATCACATGTCAAATCAGTGTAGAGTCGTGTTGTTTGTTGGATGTAGATTAAAAAAATCAAAAGATATTCTAGAATTGGTGGCGATGTTGCCAAATGACATATGTGGGATTTTTGTTGTGTAAGCTGGTGTTGCTTACGCATAAAATGTATTTTATTTATAAAGAGTTACGACTAGGCCATCTTGTTCATGTCCAAAATTGACATTTTTGGACTCTTTGTGTCAATGTGCTTTTTCTTTTCAGAAATTACAGAATTCCGTAATGGTTCAACCCGGTCAAAAAGTTCAGCAAACACACCAAGGTTCAGTTGTAATTCAGAATTTTTTTCTGTAATGAGTTTGAGATCAGAGCAACATCTTCGAATCTTCTTATTGATTCTACTTTTGAGTACGACCTTGTATGATTTAGAAATCGAATTTGGATCATGAATAAATCTACGTTCAGACTTTGTCAACATTCCTGAGATGCGAGTTTGAATAGACCCAACGCGTTTGACATGACTGGATCTTGTGGTATGATAATATTCTGGGAAAGTCTTGTTTCTATTGCCTCTTTTAGACCCGGAATCATTATGCCTCCTCCAGATACAACTATGGGCAAGTGCTGCAAATCTTGGCGCACCCCATTGAGATCATCAAGTATTGAATCTGCAAGCATTGTTACAAGTAGATTTACCTGTGGGTTTGTGAAGATATCATTATCAAGATATGCAGTTTTTGAAGTTCCAAGTTTTGAGCTGATGTCATTTACTGCATGATGAATGGAGATGCCCCTGATTGCAGAATAATCTTTGAATGCAACAATCTCGGTTGTACCTTGCCCAATACTTGTAACAATTGCAGAAGACAAATCCACATCAATCAAGGTACCAAGCACCTGCGGTACTACATCACACCTCTTTGGATGGAATAATCGCGTTACCATTTTCTGGATATTTTTAGCATGAGATCTTGCTTCATATGGCAGACCAATGACCATGCAGAATCTTGCCAAATCAGACTCTTGTCTGATTGCATCATTGTTTTGCAAGACCAATTCCACTGCTTTTTTGACCAATTCTTCAAAGCCTTTTTCGTGTACTGGTCTACCAAGCATGACAGGCCTTATCACCACAGCGTCAGGATATTCAGCTAGTTTTACTGCCTCATCGCCCACAGCCTCAATCTTTCCTTTTTTGCTTTCCCAGATTGCGTGTTGTCTGTATGCACAAAGCGATGGAAATTTGATTTTCTTTGTATCGGAGACGCATTTGACAAAACCTGTTCCTACGTCAAGCCCAATTGCCGTCATATCCGCAAATAATTTGTAAATATTTAAGGCAATTATGAGTGGGAGGCCTCAAACCGTTGGGGATAAGGTCTGGAAGTCTGTAGCCTCCCAGAGTAAGAATGATGATTCTATAAAAACAGTAAATGAAAATAAAACGAATAGATGTTGTATCAGACTAGGACAATTCATCAAGTGCTGCAGAA
>JAJSDS010000174.1 GCA_028580875.1 Nitrosotalea sp. | reverse complement strand
GCTTCAGTGTCTGCGGTATCAAAGTCAGTCGTCTCCGGTACAACTCCCTGCATACTTTTTTGTGTAAACCCTAGTGCTCGGTTGACAAAGTTTCCAATGTTTCCAATTAGCTCAGAGTTTATTCTTGATGCAAATTCCTCCCAGTCAAAATTAAGATCGTCCTGGCTGTATGGAGTAATCAATGCAAGATAAAACCTAAGATAGTCTGCAGGATAAATTCCAAGAAAGTCCTTGAGGCCAATATACCAATTTCTGCTCTTTGATATTTTTTTAGACTGGAGCATCAAGTGGCCTCTGGTAGGAATGTAATCAGGAAGCTTGAACTCGTTTCCAATTCCAATTCTCATTGCAGGCAAGAACAGATAGTGGTGGTATACGATGTCTTTTCCAATAAAATGGTAAATGTCTGCCGAGTTCCAGAAGTCTTTTCCGTCAATTCCCTTGTCGTTTAGAAACTTTAACGCAGTTGAGATGTATGCCAAGTGATTGTCAAACCATCCGTAAAAGACCTGGCCTTTTGCAGAATCCAGTGGGATTGGCACACCCCATGTCATGTCTCGGGTTATATCCCAGTCAACAAGGCCCTCTTTTATCCAGTTTTGAACATATTTTTTGACGTCTCGCTGCAGATGAGAGTCTGCCTCAAGCCACTGGTTTAGTTCACTGACAAAGTTTGTGAGCTTGAAAAAATAGTGTCTTGTCTTTTCTTTAGTTGGTGGGTTTTTACATATAGAGCATTTTGGGTCCTCAATTTCTTCAGGAACCCTGCCGCACTTTTCACACAGGTCAGAGTATTGCTCCTCTGCCTTACAATATGGACACCTTCCAAGAACATACCTGTCAGGTAGGAATTTTTTATCTATATTACAGTAAAACTGGATTATCTCTTTTTCATAAATGTGTCCATTTTCCTGCAATTTTTTGAAGACCTGCTGGACAAACGCTACATTTTCAGGCGAACTTGTACGGTAAAAAAAATCAAACCCTATTCCAAAGGCTGCAAAGTCTTCATGGTCCCGCTTGTTCCACACCTTGACATATTCTTCAGGAGTCTTGTTCTCTTTTTCAGACTGGATCAAAATTGGTGTTCCAAAATCATCTGACGCGCAAAAATAATAGGCTTCAGTACCGTTTTGTTTTAGAAATCTTGTTGTAATATCAGCAGGCAAGTAAGTCGAGGCAACATGGCCAAGGTGTATCTCTCCGTTTGCATACGGTAGCGCACTTGTGATAATTGCCTTTTTCATTATTTGAAATAAGTTTGTGTGTGATTTAAGCTATGCCCAGCTCTGGCCGTATTTTATCTGGGCTGCAGTTGGTTTGTCCATTACAACATCCATCGCCTTTAGTGCATCAACTGCAATCTGGATATCAATTTCTTGTGGGACAGTGATGACATTTTTCCCAATCTTTTTGTGGTTCTTTGCAATGTATATCATGGATAATAATTGATTTGAAAATGATTGAGCCATGACTTCTGGCGGGTGTCCTTCTGCTGCAACTAGATTTGCAATTCTTCCCTTTCCAATCAAGTATACTTTTTTGCCGTTCTTGAGAACACACTCGTCAAGATTTGGCCTTACCTCTCTTACAGATTTTGATTCAGTTAGCAAGAATTTTGCGTCAACTTCAACATCAAAGTGTCCAACGTTGCCCATAATTGCACCATCCCTCATTGTAAGAATGTGCTCTTTTCTAATCACCCCAGTCTGGCCTGTTGCAGTGATGAATATTTCTCCGGTCTTTGCAGCATCAGCCATTGGAGCAACTTCAAAACCGTCCATGTGAGCTTCTAGTGCTCGAACTGGATCAACTTCGGTAACACAAACTTTGGCACCCATTCCACGGCACCTTGATGCAACTCCTCTTCCTACCCAACCATATCCTGCAACAACAACACGTTTTCCTGCAAAAAGCAAGTTCATTGAACGCAGGTAACCATCAATTGTACTCTGTCCTGTTCCGTATCTATTGTCAAACATGTGTTTTGTATATGCGTCGTTTACCGCAATTACTGGATACTTCAACTTCTTTTCTTTTGCAAGTGCCTTTAGTCGTATGACACCGGTTGTGGTCTCTTCAGTTCCTCCCAAGACTTTCATTGAAGCAAATTTTTTGTTTCCATGAATCTTGCTGTGGCTGTCAGAGCCGTCGTCTGTTAGAATCTGCGGCTTGTGGCTTAGCATTTGATCAATACACCAATCATATTCTTCAGCACTCTGGCCGGTCCACGCATAAATGTGAATTCCATTTTCAGCCAAAAATGCTGCAATGTCATCCTGTGTTGAAAGTGGGTTTGCAGCGCATGCGCTAACATCTGCTCCAAGCTCCTTTGCACCCATTATCAAGACAGATGTCTCTTTTGTGATATGAAGGCAGATTCCAATGCGCAAGCCCTTGAGGGGCTGTGACTTTTTTAATCTGGATATAGTATTAGTTAAAATCTGCATGTGATCCCGTGCCCATTCGTATGACATTTTTCCCTTTTCTGAAAGACTTGGATCTTTTACTTGGCTCATGCAAAAATACGATTTGTAGGGGTATAAAACAGTATCAAAAATAACAATCTAAATATTGGATAGATTTAGTTTTACAAAACATGGCGTGGAAGAAGGTAGCAGAAAAGGACGCAGTTGCCCCAGGAAAGGGAAGAGAGTTTGTGGTAGACGGCAAGAGAATTGCAGTCTTTAACCAGAATGGTTTTCATGCACTAGATTCAGTCTGTGTCCACCAGGATGGTTCACTTGCACCAGGCAAACTTGAAGGAGACATAGTAGAGTGCCCGCTCCACTTTTGGCACTATAACATCAAGACAGGAGAGCTGCTAGATTACATCAAGGGAGTAAAGCTTCAGACATACAATGTAGAAGTAAAAAAAGACGGAATCTATCTAGACGTTTGATAAGTTTAATTTCTTAAGTACATTTTAAAAAACATTGAATCGTAAAATCATCGAGGAAATCACAACAAAGGATTACGGTTCAATCCAAAACCAGATTGGCGATTTTTTAAAAAGCGAGCTTGAAAAGAGAAGATCAAGTGGACTTGTATTTGGCCTAAGCGGAGGAATTGATTCTGCAGTGATTGCAGCCTTGTGCTCCAAGTTTGCCAAGGAAAAGTCACTTGCACTTATCATGCCAAATGGAAAAATCACTCCAAGCAGTGAGACAGAGGACGCAATAAAAATAGTTGACAGCCATTCAATAGAATACAAGTTAATCGATATCGGTTTTATTCACAAGGAATACTCCAAGTACATTGAGCCAAGCCCGCTTGCATTTGGAAACCTGGGCGCAAGAATACG
>JAJSDS010000173.1 GCA_028580875.1 Nitrosotalea sp. | reverse complement strand
GCCTTGATTGTTTTTCATCTTGGATCTCAATCTTTTCTTTTTGAATCTCAATCTTTGGTTCTATCTTCTTAACCTGGGGATTTTCTAATATTGTTTCAATAGGTCTTTCTGATTGCTTGGATTGAGCGATTGTATTTACTGTGATCTTTGAAGAAATTTCATGTAATCTTTGATCTAATTGTGATAGTCTATTGTCCATTATTGAAATCAAGCTATCTCCAACTGGACCTAGATCTGGATACTTGCTTGCAGTCTCAAGTTTTTCAATCTTGGTAATTACTGTTCCAAGCTGATGTTGATATCGAAGCAAGAGCTTGTCTTTTTGAATTGTTGTAACATCTGATTCTTGTTGGTGTAATCTTGTAATAGTTTTTGATAATACTTCTTTTTCCATTCTTAGTGAATGTAATTGATTTGTAATTGCGGAATTAATGGTTAGAGTTTGTTTATTGCGTTTTATTTTTGGAACTTTGTTTAATGCAACTGCGGTGCATGCGCCTGCAAGAGAGCTAAAAACTAGCGCTATTTCTTCCATTTAGGTATACCATTTGATCCAGGTGTACTTTCTTATTTTAGCCTCTGGATAACCACAACTAGCACATCTTTTGTGTCGTATGTGATAAGAATTCTTTCCACATCTTCTACATCTAATGTGTAGGTGTCTTCTTGTATAGCCTCCCATTGAGGTGGTACCCTTAGTCATAATACACTCACTTTGGTGGAGGAGATATGATAACTACGTTGTCTCCTCTGACAACTATGGTTCCAAGGCTTTTTGTCTCTCCTTCAGAAGGAATCTCTTCTGAAGATTCAAGTAGCAGGTTCATGTGTTGGTCAAAACCATGAAGGTTTCCTCTTATCACTTTGCCGCCTTTCAGCTTGATAAGCACAACCTTGTTTAGGCTTTCATCAAGTACTTTTACTGCCATATCTACTGACATTTATTTCACTTATTACCCACTCTATGGAGGGTATATATTAAAATTTCATTGGTGAAACTTTCGACCTATTCCAGTAAGGCAAGTTTGACTCTCTTTTACCAAATTTGAGATTATTTCCTTCAAAATCACCTCTCCATCCTTTTGTGTAGCTCTAGTTGGATCTCCCCATACACCATTCTTTGTTACTGAAATGAACGATTTGTTTGCCTTTTTGCTTAGTTGACTCAATTCCTTCTTTGACAAACTATCTGGAATCAATCCTTTTTCAGCCTTGTTCATCATCACTTTATCTGATATTGCTAACATGATTGATGTCTCAACAAATCCTGCGTGATCAAACTCTTTTTTCATAAAATGCCAATATGAATAAACAAAGATACGTTGTTTGATACCTATTTTCTTGGCAACCTTAGCTGGTAGTTTTTTTAACGCATCTAGATTTCCGTGGTGACCATTGAGGATAATCACTCTATCAACATGGTTTTTTGACAATGAAATGCATAGCTCAATCAAGATCTTTTCTAAAGTAGGGCTTGATACGCTCAAATTAAAAAATGGATGATGTTCAAAGGAAACTCCGTATTGAAGCGTAGGCAGCAACAAAAATCCGTTTTTCTCAGAGACTTGTCTTGCTATGTATGAAACTATGTCAGAATCTGTAGATACTGGTAGATGTGGGCCATGTTGTTCAATTGAACCAACTGGAATTAAGGCGACCAGTCTTCTCTTTGTTAGATTGAGAATATCTGTATTTGCCAGGTCCTTTACTATCATCTAGATCTCTTGGGTTTTACATGTACCTTGCCCCAATATACCTCTAATCTTCCATCAAGGTGCATTTTTACAGCTTCTAGCAACGTGCTGGCTTCTAATTTCTGTCCTTTCTTTTTCAAAGACTCTAAAGTTTCATTTTCGTCTATGGCAAATGCATCTTGGAAAATTATTGGTCCCTGATCTAAATCCTCAGTTACATAATGTGCAGTACAACCCACAATTTTTGCACCTCGTTCATATGCTTGTACGTAGGCAAAGGCACCGGGAAATGCAGGTAATAATGATGGATGTATGTTGATGACTCTATTGGGATATCTCCATACAAAGTTAGGAGAAAGTATGCGCATGTATCTTGCAAGCACTATTAGATCCACATTGAATTTTTTTATGATAGAAATTATTTTTTCTTCTGCCTTTAACTGATCCTTTTCATCTACTAGTACAAATGGAATGTTTGATTTTTTTGCCAAGGGTGATAGAGTGTTTTCTGTGCCTATCAATACCGCAATTTCCCCTTTGATCTTACCTTTTGTTCTTGCATCTAGTATTGCTTCAAGACAATGTGGTTCTTTTGTCACAAGTACTGCTACTTTTTTTCTTTTTGAGACCTCGTAATGGATATTTACTTCCATCTTGAGATTTCTTGCCAAATTCTCTGCTTCCTTACTAAATTTATTTACATCAAGTTTCTTTGCAAAAGATGCTTCCAAGTACATTCCAAAAAGTCCCTTCACAACATTTTGATTAATCTTCTCAATGTTTCCATTATTTTGAAAAATGAAATTAGTAAAACCTGCCACTACACCTTCATGGTCATTTCCGACTACAACTAGTTCTACAATTGTCTTATCCATTCTAATTGTTAGACATACTCCACTTATTAATACTTAAATAGCCTTTTGGAATATGACGTATTGTAAGAATGCTAGTCCAACTAGATATTGTAATTCTGTAATGTGTTGTTGAATGGGAGATAGAAGTTTTTCAAATTTTAACTTAAATGAGGAAGAATGATGGATAAACAAAAAAGTTCTCACAGATCACATAATCGTGGAAATAGTTATGATCATAACAACCCTGTAAAAATCTGCAAAGTATGTTCTACAATAGGTGATTGGCATTGTTATGAATGCTCAAATAATTTCTGTAGTGTTCATTTTCGTAATCATAAAGAAATGCAGCTTTGCATAGTTCAATAAGGTGCGGGAGGTGGGATTTGAACCCACGAACTCCTAAAAGACAGGGTCCTAAGCCCTGCGCCTTTGACCAGGCTTGGCAACTCCCGCATGCACCATGACTTTTAAGACAAATTTATCTATTGTTGATGGTCGATATGGCAAAGTTATTTGGAACTAATGGGGTTCGAGGGGTGTTTGGGGAGGACCTTACCCTAGACTTTATCTCAAAAATTACTCTATCACTTACAAGTTTTTTCAAAAAAGGACCGATCCTAGTAGGTTATGATGGACGAGAATCAAGTATAATTATATCAAAAGTAGTAACAGCGGCACTGAGCTCAGCAGGTGTAGATTCTGCAGTCTGTGGAATAGTTCCTACTCCTTGTTTGCAGTTTGCCACAAGACAACTTGGGTACAACGGAGGAATTATGATTACTGCATCACATAATCCTCCACAAT
>JAJSDS010000172.1 GCA_028580875.1 Nitrosotalea sp. | reverse complement strand
CAAGTTGATGTACGTATCCAACATTCCAGTAATCTTGGCTTCTGCACTCACTGCAAACGCAGTCTTTGTCGGCCAAATCATGTGGGCCAACTTTAACCCGCGAAACGCAAATCCGTTTATGAATTTCTTGGGAATGTTTGATCCAACCTCTCCATCCACTCCTACTGGAGGTATACTGTACTATGTCACAGCACCACGTGGCCTGGATATAGTTGCACTAGACCCGACTAGGGCAGTTCTGTATATTTTATTCATGGTGGGAATTGTAGTCTTGTTTGGTAGATTGTGGATTGAGCTTGGAGGCCTCTCTGCAAAGAGTGCTGCTAAAAACTTGCTTGATGCCGAAGTGCAGATACCTGGTTTCAGACGTTCAAATCAACCTGTAGAAAACCTACTCCAAAAATACATTCCGTCTGTTACAATCATTGGCTCTATCATACTAGGATTGTTAGCTGGTACATCTGATGTACTGGGAACATTTGGATCAGGGACAGGAATGTTGTTGACAGTTGATATCTTGATTAACTATTACAATTTACTTGTTCGAGAACGAGTCGAAGAAGTAATGCCTACCCTGGGTGCATTGCTTGGCAGAAAGTAAGCGCATCATAATTGTGGGAATCCCAGGTGTTGGAAAAACTACTGTGGTCTCACGAGTCGTAGAATTACTAAAAGAAAAAAGCATTCGAGTAAGCGTCTCAATATTTGGGACTGTAATGTTTGATGAAGCAAAAAAGAAAGGGGTGCAAAACAGGGATGACCTAAGAAAACTCTCTGTCAAACAACAAAAGGAATTGCAATCCATGGCTGCAAAAACAATTGCATCAATCGACGATGACGTGATAATTGTGGATACGCATGCATTCATTTCGACAAAGGAGGGCTTTTACCCTGGGTTGCCACACAATGTCTTGGAAATTCTCAACCCTGACAGTTTTATCATGATTACTGCACGACCTGAAGAGATCTACAACCGTAGAATGACTGACACCACAAGAACTCGCGACATTGTATCAATTGATGCAATAAAAAAAGAACTTGATGTAACAAGTGCGATGCTTTCTACCTGTTCAATACTATGTGGTTCTCCAATAAAGATGGTTCTTAACACTGAAGGTAAGGTTGATGAGGCGGCACGAGGCATCCTAAATGCAATGGGGTATAACAATGGAACATAGCATAATTTTTGATTTTCTAAATGCCATAGCGCTTCAGATACCTGGTCTGAGCAAGGGTCCGCTGGGAAGTGCAAATCCAATAGTAAAGGGAATGATTCCGTCTGCTTTTGGAATCATGAGCATATCTGTAGGCCTTAACCTGCTCAACGCACTGATAAAACGAAAGATGGTAGACCAGGAAAAACTAAAGAGACTACTCAAAGAGACTCGAGCCTGGCAAAAGGAAAGAATGGCTGCCTTCAAATCAAAAGATCAAGCCAAGACTGATGAGCTAAATAAAAAATCTGCATACATGAACAAGATGAACATGGAGGTAATGCAGATGAACATGCGACCAATGATGATAACATTTCTTCCATTGATTTTGGTATTCTATTTCGTACTTCCACCATTATTCTCTTATACGGTTGCCATCGCACCAATCTCTCTGAACTTTATACCTGGAGGATTTTTTGAACTGACATGTACTGCAGCTAAAGTTGCATCGCAACCGCAAATATGTCACCATGTAAACGAATTGTATTTTTGGGCATGGTACTTCCTTTCTTCTGCTGCCTTTAGTGGTATCATAATGAGAGTTACAAAAACTACGATGGATACAAGCTAAATTGCTTCGCTCAGTGATAATTTCTGGTCCGCCAGCCATTGGAAAGACTACAATAGCAAAAGGACTAGGAGAAGAATTTGGTCTCAAATATCTTAGCGGTGGAGATGTGCTAAAAGAGATGGCCCGAGATCAGGGATTTGAAACTGACAGAGATGATTTTTGGGATACCAAAGAAGGAATGAATTTTCTTAACATCAGAAAAGTAAACCCTGAATTTGACAAGCAAGTTGACCAAAAACTAGGAAAAATATTTCTGACTGAGGATGTGATCATAACAAGCTATACGTTGCCCTGGCTAGTAAAAGATGGAATCAAGATCTGGCTTGCAGGCTCGCATGAAAACAGCGCAAAAAGGATGACCATGAGAGATGACATTTCTATCCAAGACGCCCTTGAGATAGTAAAAAAAAGATATGATGAAAATAAAACGCTATACCACAAGCTTTACGGTTTTAATTTTGGCGAGGATTTGTCGGTGTTCAATGCTATAATCAATACAGATAATCTTGGGCCTGACCAAGTTCTTGAACAGGCAAAAAATGCGGTGAAAAAATACTATGACTCTCAAACAATTACAAAATCTTAGGGTAATCGACCAAGACATCACAAACGATGTCTATGGTACCTACTATGACAAACGCTCAATTGAACAACTCTTAGAGTATGGTTTCATTTTATTGGACAAACCAAATGGTCCGACAAGCCATGAAACTGTATCTTGGGTGAAAAAAATATTGCATGTCCCAAAGGCAGGTCACAGTGGTACACTTGATCCTCAAGTTTCTGGACTCTTGCCAATAGGCCTGGGGGAGGCAACAAAGGCACTAATTGTATTATTGCTTGGACCAAAAGAATATCATGCACTCGGAAGGTTGCATGCACTTCCGCCACCAGACAAACTGACAGATGTGCTAAAACAACTAACTGGAAAAATATTCCAAAAACCTCCGCAAAGGTCTGCAGTATCTAGGCAAACTAGAATCCGACATGTTTATGAAATTGAAATCATTGAGCAAAAAGAAAGATTGCTGCTTCTTCGAATTTTGTGCGAAGCAGGAACCTATGTAAGAAAAATTTTCTATGACATGGGAGAGATTCTCAGTGAAGGTGCGACAATGATCGAACTTCGAAGAACTAGGGTGGGGCACTTTAACGAAGATTCCAATATGGTGAAAATGCATGACCTAGTTGACGCATATGCCATGTGGAAAGAAAATGGCGATGACACAAAACTACGAAAAATAATGATGCCAATTGAAGTAACACTAAGTGAGATAAAGTCAGTTGTAATACGCGACTCGGCAGTTGATGCACTATGCCATGGGGCTCAGCTTGCAATACCTGGAATTCTTGAAATCTCGCATGGTCTCAAGCGCGGAGACTTTGTTGCTATCTATACCCAAAAAGGTGAGGTGGTGGCACTTGCAGAGGCAATCTTGAATGAAGATGAGATTGCTGAAAATACCAAGGGCTTTGCCTTTAAGATAAAAAGAATCATTATGGCTCCAAACACATATCCAAAAAGCTGGAGATCAAAGCCAGTAGTTAACAATTAAAAAGGAACAAAATCAAATTTTTCAAGTTGATCCCAAAAGGTGC
>JAJSDS010000171.1 GCA_028580875.1 Nitrosotalea sp. | reverse complement strand
AATTGAATCTGAAATGTTTTCACAAGAAACCACGCCTGCACATTGTTCGTTTGAATTTACTTATTTTGCACATCCATCAAGTGTTATGGAAGGCTCTAACATTTACTTGGCAAGAAAAAGAATCGGACAATTTCTTGCCCGCAAGTTTGCAATAAAAGATGCAGACATTGTAATTCCAGTTCCAGATTCTGCAAGGCCTGCAGCACTTGGATATGCCCAAGAGCTTGGAGTTCCATTTGAGGAAGGATTGCTAAAAGACAGGTACAGCCGAAAGGGTCCATTGCGCAGCTTCATTGAACCTCATCAAGCAGACCGAGTCGAGATTAACCGCTGGATAATTCCAATCACTCAGGTAATTTCAGGAAAACATGTTGTTGTAGTTGATGATAGTCTTGTTCGAGGTACAAGCTCAAAGGCAATAATCAAGGCCCTGAGAAGAGCAGGTGCAAGAAAAATAAGCATGGTGATAACTTTTCCACAAATCCAGTATCCATGTTATGCAGGAATTGACTTTCCATCACAAGATGAATTGGTCACATACATGGGTGATGGCAAAAAATACACTGAAGATGAGATTACAGAAAAAGTGAGACAACTAATCGGAGCTGACTTTCTTGGGTACAATGATGCCAAGAACTTGGCAGCTGCAGTTGGCATGGATTCTGATTCCATGTGCTTTACTTGTTCCAGCGGTGATTATTCCACATTGGGAATAAAGCCTATGTTTAAAACCCGGGCCGAAATCAAGGGTGAATAACATGGAACTTTCATTTGTACTGGTAAAGAGCAAGATGGGCCATGAAATGGACGTCATGAACGATATTTTAAAAATCGATGGCGTAAAAGAGGCAACTGGCACATTTGGTCAGTATGACATATTTGTCAAAGTCCAGGCTCCAACAAGACCTGAACTGGATAAGATAATAACAAAAAGAATCCGTGCAGTACCAAACGTACTTTCAACCACGACATTGCCTGCACTTCCTGGAAAAAACACAACCTAAAAGCAAAAATTCTAACTCTGACCGTTTTGAAATGTAGATCGTATATCAGTTTAAATTCAAGCCTGTTCAATGACCGCCTGTTTGAAGTTTTTACGCTCAGGCAAGGTAAAAGACATTTACGAACTTCCAGACGGGGATATCTTATTTCACTTCTCAGACCGGGTATCTGCATTTGACGTAAAATTTCCTACTCCAATTCCTCGCAAAGGGGAGGTGTTGTGCAGGTTTGCAGAATTTTGGTTCAAAAAATTGCCAATCAAAAATCACTATGTCAGAACAGAAGGAAAAGACAAGATTGTAGTAAAAAAGATGAAGATGATTCCAATTGAATGCGTAGTCAGGGGATATTTCTATGGCAGCCTGGTACAGCGCTGGAAAGAAGGCCAGGTTACATTGCCAGAGGGTTCGCCTACGCAACTTGCTGCAAAGTTGCCAACACCAATCTTTGATCCTACAACAAAGTCAGAAACACATGACATTGCAATATCAAAAAAAGATGCACTAGAAAAAAAACTTGTGACACAAAATGAGTTTGAGTGGCTTGAAAAGACATCAATTGAAATTTACAAACAAATGTACAAGACTGCAGACGATGCAGGTTTTGTACTGGCTGACTTGAAGCTAGAGTTTGGAAAGATTGGAGATGATATTGTGCTTGGCGATTCTATAGGCCCTGACGAATACCGGCTATGGCCAAAGGACTCGTATCAAGTAGGAAAGATTCAGGAAAGCTTTGACAAGCAACTTTTGCGTGACTGGCTTGCAGCAAATGGATATCAAAAAAAGTTTGAAGACGACAGAAATGCAGGAAAAGAACCTGTTGCACCACAATTGTCAAGTGAACTGTGCAACGAACTGTCATCAAGGTATATCACTGCGTACGAAAAGATAACTCAAACCAAGTTTTAACTCGAATTTCTATTTTGGGGCCTTTTGCCTTTTGCCACCCTGCCGGCCATTTTGCCCTTTATGCCGAAATGTTTTTCCAGATTTTTTATTTTTTTGAAATTTTTGGTATTTTTTGTACCGGTACTAGATTGCTAGTAGTGGTATCAAATCAATAACACCAATACTGATTTTGTTATTATCGGTACAATTTCTATTGTTATGTATGGTAGAATATGGTATCATATTTGCAGAAATTGTGATGGCATGACCAAACTTGGAACATAAAAAAAAATTACGTATTGGACAAAAAAATGTGATCTCTTGATCTTTTAGGAGAACTAGAAAAGTGAAGTCATAAAATGTCTACATTGCTCCAAAAGGAAATTAAAATAAGCAAAATACTTAGCACAAACGCAGACCAAGCAAAAGCCCTTGATGACACTGCAAGAATAAAAATCCTACAAATATTGTACCACAAGCAACTTGCAACAGAACAAATTGTTGAAGAGCTAAACAAGGTGGGTTACAAAAAAGCAACCACCACGATTCGGCATCACATCGATGTTTTAAAAAATGCAGGACTAATTGAAATTGTAAAAATGGAAGAAGTAAGAGGAGCTGTCATGAAATATTACGGAACATCGGTTAGAGTCATGGGGACAAAACTTCCAGCAAACTTTGAAGCAGAGTTTTCAAAAACAATTGCAGACACTTCAGTCAAACTAGAAAAAGTCATGAAAAATATTATTGAAAGTGCTGGATCAAAAATTAAGAAAAAAAGTTCCAAGAATACAGAATCAAACTATGAAGAACACATCATGATGGAAATTGTAAACCGCGCAATGGCCAAAGTGTTTGAAAACAACGGACAGCTGATTTTACAAAAATAAAATCACTTTACTTCAATTCTAAAAATCCCGCGGGTCTTGGGATTTTGCAAGGCCTTGATGATTTGATGTGGAATGGAATCTGATGCAACATCGCATCCAATGGATAACGTACGGGGACAAGTGAAATTGCTTTTTCTAATTACTATGTCGTGCGGATTTTTTAGTGTGAGTTTTTCACTGCCATGGCCTGTTATCTTGAACGAATGATCTCCTACCAAAATAGTGCATGTCACTTTTGATTGTGGATTTTGCAACAATGTTTTCATTTCATCTGGAATTCCAAGACAACCGCATGAAGCTCTGACACCTACAATACAATCTCCATTAACTGTCAGATCTGGATCAGTTGTTATCTCAATTGATTTTGGATGAAGTGATCTAACATTTTCGTGACCATGAAATGTGATCTCAAAACGCACAATTTCAAGTTGTATAAACTTAAATTAAACCTTCAAAGGATGAATTTTGAAATGCTACCAGCAGCTGCAGGTTATGATAGAGCGATTACAGTCTTTTCTCCTGATGGTAGACTTTACCAAGTAGAATATGCTATAGAGACAGTACGACGAGGAACTCTTGCAATAGGCATCAAGAGCAAAGATGGC
>JAJSDS010000170.1 GCA_028580875.1 Nitrosotalea sp. | reverse complement strand
ATACTCTGTTTCCTTTTATGAGCAATTTTGCTACATGGGAGCAGAGTCTACCTGCTATCATGTTTGTTCCATCTACTATGATGTCTTGTGTTGCTGCTGGCTTCTTTTCTGCTGCTTTTACTTCGGAAACTTGTTTAGCCAATTATTTTTACTCCTTTTCCAGTTGGATGATTCTTGATAATCTGTGATATATCTAATACTTTTCCGCCTGACTCTGCTATTTTTTTTGCACCACTAGTTGAGATTGAAAATGAACATAATGTTATTTTGTGTGAGAGGCTGCCAGTTCCGAGCACTTTGCCTGGTACTACGACAACATCATTGTCTGATACAAATTTGTCCAACTGGCCCAAATTCATTGTTCTTTTTGCTCTGGTTGGTTTTAAGGCCAGATCTGCTAATCTTTCCCATATGGGTGCATTGTTCTTCTTTGAAGCTACACGCAAAGTCTTCACCATTTGAATGACAATCTGATTAGTCATGTGTAATAATGCCCACTTTTACCCAAATATAATATATGCTTCAACCAAGCGCGGCTACATTCTTTTGGAATTCGCCTAGTCTCTTTTCTAGTTCTTCGATGGCAGATCGTAGAACTTCTTTTGGAGTAAGGCTGCCGGTAGTCTCTAATGTCAAAATGTGTTCTTCAGGATTATTTGTAGATGTAAGGGCTGCAACTGTGGCAGAATTCCATTTAGCGTGATCGTTGCCTCTTCCCAGTCTTGCATATGCCTCGACTTTTAATTTCTGGTTTGGTGCAAGTGCAACAATTGGGATGTTTGGACTGACTGGCTTGACAACTTCATCTTCTGAACTTATCTCTGATGAAGTTATGGTGCGAGTTGTGTCTGAATTACCGGAATCTAGCATGAGCAATACTCTGCATCTGCTGCAACCAAGTTCACTGTGGCAGTCACATGCTGATGGTTCTACAAATCTCTGAAGATCTGTTCTTAACGGCATCATTGCCAGTCTGTGGGCTACGCCCTCGTCAGGCAAAACTGATGAATTTTCAATAATTATGACATCATCTACTGCAAATGTTGGAATTCCTGCCAAACAGATTCGTCTGAGTGCATTTGCATACTGGATAGGTATACCCTTTAATTTTACAACTATACTGTTACCACTTTCTTGAACAATCTCTAAAGAAGTCAAATCTTACGAAAAAGGACTGAAATTCCAAATAAAAATCTAGCGAGTTTTTCTTTATAGATAAATACCAAGTCTGGGTACCTCAATTATGGATACTAAAGTAACAATTGTGAGATTTTCAGTAGAAGGCGAAAAGTTTGAGATATTGGTAAAGCCTGATCCTGCCCTGGAATTCAAACTTGGCAAGCGCAAGGACATTTCAGGTGTAATGATCTCAGACGAAATCTACTCTGATTCCAACAAGGGAACAAGGGCATCTACTGAGAAATTAATGAAGGCATTCAAAACCACTGATGCTACCGCTGTTGCAACTATAATGCTCCAGAAGGGAGAGCTAAACCTTACTACCGATCAGAGAAGAAAGATGGTTTCTGAGAAACGCAAACAGATTGTGGACTTTATCTCAAAGACGTATGTTGATCCAAGATCACACCTTCCACATCCACCACTTAGAATTGAACAGGCAATGGATGATGCAAGGGTTTCAGTTGATCCATTCAGAAATACTGATGAGCAGATAAAAGAAATAATCGAACAGCTTCGTTCTATAATTCCACTAAAGTCTGAAAACATGCTTCTTGAAATTCTAGTGCCAGCACAATTTGCAGCTCAATCTTATTCTGTGTTAAAGTCATTTGGAACTTTACAAAAAGAAGAATGGCAATCAAATGGCGCACTCAAAGTAATACTAGATATACCGGCGGCGGCAAGGGCAAATGTAATGGATAGATTGGGTTCTGTAACAAAAGGTACTGCTTCTATTGAGGTCGCAAAATGATGGACATAAAACGCAGATATGTTATTCCAGGTGACGTAATAGCAACTGGACCTTTGAGGCCTGAACAAAATGTGTTCCAAGATGGAGACAGGATGATCTCAACATGTGTTGGTATTTCAGAAATTTTTGAAAATTCAGTTAAAGTAATTCCTCTAACCGGTGGATACATGCCAAAGACAAATGACTTGGTCATTGGCAAAGTGATTGGAACTTCACCACTCTCTTGGGAGTTTGACATAAACTCATGCTTTGTCGGATTTTTGCCTGCTCAAGATGTCTTTGGAAGAGACTATTCCCCCACAAAGGATGAACTCAGACAGAGATTAGATATTGGAGATTTGGTTGCAACAAGAATTGCAAATTTTGATAGATCAAGAGATCCTCTTCTAACTGTACAGGATAGAGATCTTGGAAAAATTGAATCAGGTGAGCTTGTGGAGATTTCTCCAAGCAAAGTACCTCGATTGATAGGCAAACGCGGTTCTATGATCCAAACAATAGAGATGGCTACTAAAGCAATTATTACAATTGGTCAAAACGGATGGATAGTAATATCGTGCGAAGATTCCGAGGGATTATTAAAGGCAGTAGAAGCAGTGAAAATGATTGATGCCCTTGCGCATACGCCGAACTTGACTGAAAGAGTCAAATCTATGCTTGGGGTAACAGATGGTGAAAATAATGACACAATTAATGACTGAAGATGGAATTAGATGTGATGGACGGAGATTAGATGAGCTTAGAAACATCTCAATCAAAGTCGGAGTACTAAAGAATGCAGATGGTTCTGCATATATTGAATTTGGAAAGAACAAGATCTTGGCAGGAGTATTTGGTCCTAGAGATGTTCATCCAAAACACATGGCAAATCCAGACTCTGGAATTCTTCGATGCAGATACCACATGTCACCTTTCTCTGTGACTGAAAGAAAAAATCCTGCTCCATCAAGAAGAGAAATTGAGATCTCCAAAGTTATCAAAGAAGCATTGCAACCTGCTGTTATACTAAAAGACTATCCTAGAACTGTAATTGACGTATTCATTGAGGTTCTCCAAGCAGACGGAGGCTCAAGATGTGCAGCACTTGATGCGGCAGCAGTTGCCTTGGCAGATGCAGGTATACCGATGCGTGACTTGGTCTCTGCTTGTGCAGCAGGAAAAGTTGCAGATAGAATAGTTCTAGATGTAAACAACGAAGAAGACCAGGAAGGCCAGGCAGACATGCCTGTTGCATTGATGCCAAACATTGGCAAAGTCACACTTTTACAGCTTGATGGAATGCTAAAGCCAGAAGAATTCAAGACCTGTATGCAGACTGCACTAGTTGGTTGCAAACGAGTCTACGAAGTACAAAGAAAAGCATTAATGGAAAAATACTTCCAAAGCGGTGAGCAATAAATTGAATTCTCAGATACTAGATCAACTAAAACGAGATAAAATCCTGGATCTACTAAAGACCGGAAAAAGAATTGATGGTCGTTCCCTTGAT
>JAJSDS010000016.1 GCA_028580875.1 Nitrosotalea sp. | reverse complement strand
CTTGATTCACTGTATGGTTGCAAGATTTCTGATTGTTACGAGCATCCAGAATATTTGAAAACTGTACTCAAAGATGTATACACAGAAGATTACAAATCAATTATATCTCAAATCAAATCATATTTGGCAGAATTGGCTAATGTGAAAGAAATGGTTGATTTTTTTAAAATTATGGAATCATAGATCAGACTTTTATGTGATGAATGCATAATTGTTACATGGTCCTAAGCGGTATTTCAAAACAACATGGCCTGAGAATTCTAAAAGGTGTAAAAATTGCCCTCAAAAGTATGGTATTGGATTTTGAAGACGAATCACCCAAAACGCCTGACTCTAAAGAAATCTAGTCTATAATATCAAAAATTAACTGGTGACTATTTGCGGCATCTGATTCTTCAACCATCTGATATTTATTGTAAAAAAATAATGGTTGGCCTGGGGCTAGACACTTTCTGTGCGTATTTTACGAAATGCCTTTCCAGGTTCCACTATGCCTGTTTCAACTATGGGTTTTTCACCAAGCGCTTTCTCTATTGCCTTTCTTCCAAGTTCTACTGCCTGTTCAAGCTTCATGTCCTTGCTGTACTCTTTTGTGATTACATCAAGTGCAGCGTCTGATGCTTGTCCTATTGCAAATCCTGAACCCCTGAAGAAAGTTCCACTTGGGTCTACTTGGTACAACTGGATTCCAGTCTGGTCTTCACCTACAATTATCATTGATGCAGCCTGAGGTCTCACTGCATATGATGTGTAGTTGTGGAGAAAACTGCTCAAGTGTTTTGCAAGCGAATCCACATCTATTGGAGTTTCATACGTCAGTCTGTGTTTTTGCGATTCTAGACGTAGTGTGTCAATTAGTTGCAAGATATCTCCAATGTACCCTGCACCTGTTGCACCAATGTGAAAGTCAATTGGAAATATTTTTTCAGAAGGTTCCATCAATGGATGTGTTGGCTTGATCTGACTTGCAATCATTGCAAAGTTTGGTGTCTTGATTCCAATTGTTGTAGCTCCTCTGCTTACGGCTTCTAGTGCACTATCGACTAGAACTAGTCTTCCTTGTGGACCGTAGAATGGAAATCTACTATTTTGACCAGATTCTGACATTTATGCAACGACCTCCTTTTGCAAGTTTGGTATGGCAAGAATGTTTATGCCGTTTCCTGAACCTGGGTCTCTTTCCATTGCAGCAGATACTGCACGTGATGCAATCTCACTTGCTTGAGTGTTTGTTACATCTTTGTTGTACAAACTCTCAAGTACTCCGTATGCAATAGGTGAGCCAGACCCTGATGATGCAAAATCCTCTTCTGTGATTGCACCGCTCATGTCTGCTGCAAAAACATGTGCGCCTTCTCTATCCACTCCAGCGACCAGTAACTCTACGTAGTATGGCTGGTAGTTTCTCAGACCTGAATAGGCAATGTTTGCAATCAATCTCGTGGATTCTTTTATGGTCAAGGGAAATCCCCTTCTTAATTCCATGAGTCTTCGCTCTGCCTTTGCCACCTTGATGATGTGTTCTGCGTCTGAGAGTTGTCCTGCAATTGCAACAGCTAGTGTGTCATCTATCTTTGCAATTTTTTGTACTATCTTTGATCCTATGAAAAAGCCCTTGCTTGCTCTTTTATCTGATCCTAGTACAACTCCGTCTTTTGTCTTGATTCCGACTATTGTTGTCATGGTATCATTACAATGCTTGAGAATTAATTGACTAGGGATGGCAAAAACCAGTCACCCTGAGCAAACGAATAGTATTTTATTACTTGCTTTGGTATTATATGATATCATGAAGGACATCAACGAAATAATGCCAAAATTTCCAAACATGAAATGGGGTGCATTGACCAATCGTTTCCCAACAAATGACAAAATAAAAGAAATGGATAAACTGTTTCCACATGATGGCAGATGGCATACTGTATTTGAAGAACCTGAACAGACCTTCGTTGATGGTGTCAGAATTTGGAAAAAAGATCTTGATAAACTGAGCTGAAACTTAATCTGCATGAAATCTCTGATCTGCAATTCCTATTACTTTTAATTTTGTCTGTCCGCTGATAGGATTGATTGTAAAATACGGTTCTCCCCATCTTCTGTAATGGAATAGTTTTTCATCTCCTGTCATGTGCACTGCAATGATATTTCCCTTGTCTGGGATGTTAACAGTATGAAATGTGGCTAGTCTTTCAGATGTTCTTTCATCCTGTTCTGTCTGCATGAATATGAAATCTCCAGCACCATATTCGTATAACTCCATTACTGGCTCAAATGGATTGGATTCTGTATTCTCTACATGGTTTATCATGTAACTGTTAAAGTGATATCTTGCATATTCTTCCATGTGTTCTGCTTCATTTCTATATGTCCAAGGAGAGTCTCTATCAAATACAATATTGTATGCGCTTGGAACCTTGTTTTTTGTACCGTTGATTGCTGAGTATAGTGCGGCAAGACCAAACCTCTTGGCCTTTGCGTTTGTCAGTCCAAATATCTCATGAAATACTTCATAATTTCCAGTCTTTCTTGATTTTGTTATTGACTCCATCATGGGAACTCCCATGGAGGCACAAAGTGATGTGTCATATCTTTCTGCAAATGGCCTAAATGACTTGGTTGCCTTTTCTTTTAGGTAATTCAGTTGTGGTAATCTTTTTTCAAATTCTTCTAATGACTCGTATCTAAAAGTCTTGGTCTCATCTACTGCATTTATTCTGGTAAATGCTTGTGCCATCAGAGACGCGACTTTTTCATCGATCTGGTATTTTGATATCATTGTATTCAATACATTCATGTCAGTTTCACTTGCCATGCTTGTTTGGATCTCGGCATAGAGTTAAATTTACTTTGGTAATTATGACCCAACAAATGGCACAGAGGATAAAACCTGCAGATCCATACAACCAGATTCTGAATCTTGATAGTACAATTCGTTTTGTTGGTAGAATAAAAGACAGAAAACTGGTTACGTTTGCAAGAAATACTCGTGCCGCACCACTGCTTGATGAAGAGCTAAGCAACATGGTGCATTATCAAGCATCAGTCAAGGCATCTTGGGATGAAATGTTCAATGAAAAACTAGGCAAGACCAACTGGATGATAACTTCAAAAGAAAAGGTCAAACTCATTACTTTATTTCTTGATGATGGGCTCTTGATACTTTCAACCGAACCGGATTCGGAACATGATGAAATAATTCGAAAAATCAAAAACCTGAATGTAAAACTGTAGATATTCTAAAAATTATTTTACAGAAATTGATTGCCATGTCATAAGCTAATGTTATGAAAATTCAGCTTTGCTATTGAGAGAGTTCTATATTTGCTTGTGAGAATATGATAATGAAAGTTAGGTCAATATGTAATTCACATAATATGTGTCTCTTAGTCAGCATTTTGGCCAGGCAAGCACTTTCTTGGAGAGGTCCTACCAAAGACACCTCTCCAATTTTTTCCATTTTGATGGATTGATTTTATGTGTCTGTACTAAATCCACTGTTTGCTTTTGCCATGATCTGTGAGAAGTCGGTATATGCGGTCAAATGTCTCCTGCTTCATGGTTCCGTGTTCTATAGTCCTCTGAACAATGGATTCTAGTTTGATCTGTTTTTGGTGGATCATCTTCATTATCTCATCAAACATTTGCCTGATTATCTCAGATTCTGGGTCTTCTGGCTCTTTAGACATGTTACTCAATTATGTTGAAAAAACTTAAGGATTATTTAATTGAGTGATATTTTACAATCTATGAGCGCTAATACTATTAAAAAAGCAAAAGCCTTGGCAAAAAGTGGTGTAGTCATGATTGACGATGACTTGTTTCAAGTAAAATCATCAAGTGATCCTTCAAAATCATACATGGTGACATCAGATAGTTGTGATTGCGAAGGATTCAAAAATTTCTACAAATTCCATCACGGAAAGGGCTTGAAAGCTAATTGTTCACATCTAGAAGCTGTGAGGATTTTTAAAACCATGTCTGATGAAAAACAAAACTCAAAAACCAAGTGAATGGTATTAGAATCTACAACATCTGTGAAAAAACTCTATCACTGTGAGCCTTTGTATAAAATCACATACTCGTCTGGTCTGTCACGATCTTTTTTTGCCTTTAACGCGTCTTGATATTTTTCATAATGTGCAATAAAATACAATCTTCTTCCAAGTGATTCAAAGTAATCAATTCCACACAAGTCAAATCCTGATTCTGGTGTAAGCGCTTTCTTTTCCTCTTCTGTCACGTCTGCACTCATAATGATGTTGTACCATAACACGTTATTTCAAACTAACTTGAAAATTCTAATTCTTGTTGGAATTTGAATGTAGTATGACAACTGATTTGTTCATAAGTTCCTTGGTGGGAATTACTACACTTTCATTTTTTTCGTTGGTCACTATGATGTGAAACATCTCTGATGAGGTTATAGTACCTGTTACGTCTCCAATTTTAATCACTTGACCTATCTTGTATATTGAACGATGTCCCGATGTTCCTGCTATTGCAGTTGGTAGTAGATCCTTTAATGTGAATCCCAAACCGATTGCTACTGCAGCACCTATTGCAGCTGCTATGCTCCAGGAGAATGCTGAGACAAGAGTTGGTATGATTGACTGTCCAACGCCAATTTGGGTAAGACCTACTGCGAAAACTATGCTGTATATGATTATCTTGACTCCGATTCCAATGTATCTACTTCCTCCGTAATTGTGTGTGACAAGTTCATGGTTTACCCACTTGATAACATAATTTGCTATGATGGAGCCTATTATCACAATCATTACAAATGCAAGCAAATTTGGTATCCAGAGCCACAGTGATGTAAGTGCAGTTGTAAGCTGTTGAAGTTGTAATTCGTTTATTGCTGCTACTATGAAGAACAAATAGACAAACCATTTGACTGTTGCAGCAATAAGATGTGCAGAATCAATTTTTCCAACTGCTTCTTCAACAACCTTGGATTCTGAAATGCTGTGTAAATTTGCCTTGGTTAGAATCTTCTTTGCAGTTCGTTCTACTATTCGAGATACAATTTTTCCTACTATGAGGCCTATTGCCAACAAGACTGCTGCTGCAATTATTTTTGGTGCAGAGGTTGCAATCTCTGTTGCAAATGTCTTTAGTGCATCTGTTTCAGGACCATAAAATTGAGATGCGATAGATGAACTATCTTGTGCATACGCCACTCCTACTCCTGATATCGTCAAAAATACTGTCAATAAAATAACTGATTTCAAATTTTTGGCCAAGATACACATGACCAAATACCCTCATTGATATACCTATTGTTAAGCTAAGATTATGACATCTAAGCTATCTGTTTAATTTTTAAGATTCTAATATTATACCTTTGAGCTCTTCTGGTTCTTCTATGACATGATCGGGATGGAATTTTAGCAGCGCATTTTTGGTGTTGTATCCCCATGCTACCCCTATTACTCTGATCCCTGCTTTTTTGGCAGCCTCTACATCTCTTATTTCATCACCTACGTAAATTGGATCTTTATGCGGGATGGTTTTTTCTTTCATCATCTTTTTTAACAGTCTACTCTTACCAAAGACTGCTCTACCTGAATATACAAAATCAAATAACTCTAAATTATTTTTCTTCAAAAATTCTACTACGTTCTCTCTGGAGTTTGTAGTAAGTATGCCCAGAACACATCCGTTTTCTTTTAGGTATACCAAGGTATCTCTTAGGTCTACTACTGTCTTCAGGTTGATAATTTCTTTATTCATCTCAAATCTTATCTTTCTTGCAACAATTGGAAGCTTGAATATTGAAATGCCCAGATGTCTCAATACTGCACTTGGCTTTTTTTCTCGTAATTTTGGCAGGTCGCTGAGAGGAATTTTCTTGTATCCGTAATGGTCTGCAAACTTGTTTGCAATTCTTATGACTACCGACATTGTATCTGCTATTGTACCGTCAAAGTCAAAGATTATCGTATGCATTAGTGTTTCGCAACAAATTGCCGTTAAAGACTGTTGTGAATTAGGTTTTTTTTATTTATTGGTCGAGAAATTGTGCATTCTATATGCCGTTATTGTATTATAGGTAGTAAGTATAGAGTTTTCATTTATTGATTATGTCCATCTCTGATCGGATGGTTCAAAGACCTGTACCTGATTAGATTCTATTCCTATTGATAATGCCTTCTAAAAGAATAATATCTACAGTTTTCAATTCAAGATGATGAGGAATTCCTCCCTGCTTGATGAAGCATACGAACTATGTGAAGAAGGGAAGTACACTCTGGCACTAGAATATTATGATCTTGTATTGTTCAAGGATCCAAAAAACATCACCGCATTGATAAACAAAGGTGTCACGTTTCAGACACTTGGAAAACACTCCAAGGCAATAAAGTGCTATGATGCAGCCCTTGAAGTTGAAAAAAATAATGTTGATGCTCTTGTAAACAAGGGTGCTGCACTACATACTCTTGGCAAATACCATGATGCAATAGATTGCTATGACAAGGCATTGAAGATTCAACCAAAATATGCAATGGCAATTGCATACAAGGGACTTTCACTGGGAGAGATTGGTCTGCTAAAAGATGCCATAAAATGTTTCAACGCAGCTCTGAAGATTGACAAAAAATTTGACTTGGCACTAAATAATAAAACAATTGCATTGGAACTTTTAAAAAATAACACAAAGATAAAACCAAAGTTTCTCAAAAACTAGTCTGACAAATCAAGTTGTTGTCTGCACATGCTGAACAAATCTGTCAAATCCGTATCCTAGTGCATCTGACACTGAACTATCTGGAACGAAATTGAGCATCCATGAGAGAAATCCTGATGTTTTTACGTCTAAAGCAATGTCTGCAATGGTTCCACCGTCTTTTTGGCCATGAAATCCCCATGTTTTCTCAAGCTTTGTAGTCATAGTAGTCCCCTTGAGGTCTCCTGAAACTACCTCTACCACATAATTTCCATTTGCGTCAATCTTGCATATTGCTTGCGTATCAAAAAACATACCATTTATTCCCGCATTCATCTCGACAAGTTTTGTGTTGTTGTCTAATATCTTGACATATCTTACATTGTCTGGAAATATTTTTGGATATTCTGATACATTTGATATTGTATTTAGCAATGATTTTTCGCTGACGTCTGAAACTTTTTTCAACATGACTATTTTGTCTGCATACGATGATGGCACAAGTGAAAAGACTGTGATTACTGTTAAAGCGATGAAAATAATTGATACTGATTTTTTATTATGTCCTTTCATGGCTTGACACTGTTTCTGGAACCTTGATGTAGTCATCTGGAACCTTGCCATACTGATCAAATGGTATCTGAGCAGTTGTATTGTATTGATGGTGAATGTACTTGTCATTGAGTGCTTGGTTTACAGATATCATCTCGACATACTTTATTGCTGCATGTTTTGAGAATTCCTGCATGGCTTCTTCCCACGTACCTCCATTTGCCAAGACTTTTTGCATGGCAACATGTCCTGCGTCTACTCTTTGTTTTGTGAATGCAAATTCATCATGAAATACATTTTTTGTATCATTGGATGGAATGGAATCAAGAAATCTGCCATAAGCATTATCTGAACTATTGTAGGCTGTCTGAGTCTGGAGTATCTGGTACGCCTGATCTTCTAATTGCTTTGCAATCAATCTCTGCTGTGCGATAAGCTTCTGGTTTTCCTCTTGGTCTTTTTGATTTTTTTGTAGTTCTGCTACCTGTTTCTTGGAATACTCTATCTCACTTAGGATCTTTGCAACCATTGGGTTGTTCTTTAGGTCACTGCCTGTTATGGTTTGATTGCCCTGGTCTGACGATGTTTGGGCAAATGCTGTGCCCGATGTGCCAAGATATGCGATGCCTGAGATCGCTATAGTGGCTAGCGTCAGAAGCCTTGCAGTCCTGGTTGCAAACATGGTCTGATCATTAACCTATTGGTATATAACTATTGGTATACCAATCATTTGTATACAAGTAGATTCTACCTATATCATGCGTAAACTGGACCTCAGTGAGAGCGTGGGTACACTGATTGCACTTGCAGCAAAATCACAAGAACGCTTGGCAGAAATTGAGATAAAAAAACAACTGGGACTAACACCCGCACAATGGAAAGTCATTTTGGTGCTCAACATGATGGATGGTCTTACCCAGAGGGAGATTGCAGAAAAAATTAACATCGATGGAAGCACACTAGTACCAGTGATAGACAAAATGGAGCAAAGTGGACTCGTTGAAAGAAAGGCAGACTCTAAAGACAGAAGAAACAATAGAATATTTCTAACAAAAAAATCTGAGTCAACCGTAGATTCTATAATCATGATAATTCTCCAATTACGAAAGATAATTTACAGTGGAATATCCGAAGATCAAATTTCTTCTATAAAAAATGTTCTAAAAACTTTGATTAAAAATTCTGATGATGCATCAAATCAAATCAAATCTGCATCAGGAAAAACCAAACCATGAATGCATTTTCAATAAATGGACTACTGGTTATACTCCTTTTGATACCACTATCTCTTTGCTATGCAGAACCTGCCACGCCTGGTACTGTCTTGACCTTTTATGTCAATGACATCAATCTGTCTACTGACCATCGAGCAGTAATGACGATATCAACATCTGGGTTGGTAGATTTTACAATAAATGGAACTCCTGTATCTGGTCCTGGAACAATGGTGGAAACCGGCGTAGATACTGGAGTTTTCCAACTATCGTTTACCTTGCCAGACTCTGTTAATGGAAAACCATTGCAAGATGGAGACGTTGTTGTAATGACATATCACCAGCAAGCTGATTATTCTGGGCATCCTACTACTGTAATCCAGTCCAAAGTTTTATCCAGTACTAGACCCAGTCCTGTAGCAAGCTCATCGCCAAATGTTCGAATTGGACAATATTTCAAACTGAGCATCTATGCACCAAACTATAATCTTGATTCTATGAGACCTGATGACATTCCTCTTAATATGATTGAATTTCATATGGGTGGAGTACAAACCACTCTAGCGGACAGTGCGTTTCAAGTCAATCCATATGTGTTGAGGGAAACAGGGCCTAATACTGATACCTTTGAGGTAAATGTCAAGATACCAAAATCAGTTGACGGTTTTCCAATTGAGATGGGTTCTACTATCGAATTTAGGTTCAATGACCAATCTTCACCTTCTAGCGTGTTTGTAACCGTGGGGGGCGGATCTTATGGCATTCCAAGTTCTTCAAGTTCTAGCACTAGCACACAACACTTGGTTCCACCAAGTTTGATATTTTACGCTACAAATTCTGTTGGAACAAGTGTCAACTATGAAAACTCTACATTGCTATCTAGTCTACAATCACCAATATGTGATCCTCCCTCGGGTTCTTTTTTCATGATGGGAACTACCACAGTAACCTGTGCAGCTAAGGATCAAAACGGAAATTCTGTTGTAAAGACATTTGTGGTGAATGTTCTTGCGGCTCAAAATCATATTCCATCATGGACGAAAAAAACAGTAGGGTTGTGGTGTAGTGGCGATATAACTGATAGTCAATTATCTGCTGGTATGAAATACCTCGTTTCAAATGGAATGATGCTTGTGCAAGGTGATTCAGTTGGTCAAACTCCCGACAAATCAGCACTGTGCCTTTGGACTGATGGAAAAGTATCTGATCAAGATGTAGCAAAATCACTTTATCTGCTTTCTAGATAGAATTTAATTCAAGTAAGTGTGAAATACACTTATGCAAGCCACTTTTGGTGCAGGATGTTTTTGGTGCATAGAACATGTTTTTAGAAAAAAAGGTATAACGTCTACAAGTGTTGGTTACATGGGTGGGAAGACAAAAAATCCAACCTATGAGGAAGTGTGTACTGACATGACTGGCCATGCCGAAGTTGTACAAGTAGAATATGACCCGGCAAAAATCTCATATGGTGAAATTCTTGACATCTTTTGGAATAACCATGACCCAACAACCCTGAATAGACAAGGTCCTGATGTTGGGACACAATACAGGTCTGCTGTTTTTTGTCATACTCCGGAACAAGAAAAAGAAGCAAGGCAGTCAAAAGAAAATCTTGAAAAATCGGGAAAATTTGGAAGGAAAATTGTAACTGAGATAGTTCCTGCAACAGACTTTTACAAAGCAGAAAACTATCACCAACAATATTATGAAAAATGTGGAATTGTCTAGCCGTATAGTTTTTGGTTTGTGTTATTGTCCTATGGTATCTACAACCTTCAGATCTGTTTTATATCAAAACAAGGAGATGTGTCAATAATTGAATTTCAAGCGACTTGGCAGGCTGGTACTTTTTTTTGGTCTAATTGGACTGGGGGCATTTATCTTTCTAAATCTTGATCTTGCACATCGCAAGAGGGAGATGTATTTGCTGTTCACTCTATCCCTTGTTTCTTTCATATCTGGCTGGGTTGGTCTGTTTCGCTATTCTAGATTCTGGAATATGCTTGAATAATTATTAAAAAACAATAGATTTTTGTAAATATTTTACATAAAGAATTTAATAATATATTTTTGATATAAATTCTTAAATAATTTGAAATTATAATATAGATGTGATCGTAGAGTCACTACAAATGGCTTGACGATGCGTGGTCCAGCAGGAATCTTTCGTGAAATCACGCAATGGCGTGATACCAAAGGAGGTAATCTCCAAGCATTCTGCACGTAAGGACCACGCCCTATGTTTTATTTTTCTTGGGCCAAAGTTTTTTCTGGAACAAAATTATTGCAATTATGATGCTTGCCGCACCTGCAAGTCCAGCTATTATCAAATACATGAACAGATTCATGTAGAAATTGAGAACCCCCATGTTGAATGTGTATGATAACATTCCACCGTTTTTGAAATCAACCAGATCTACTCTAATTACATGGTTACCAGGCTCCTTGAATGTATAATCTAAATCCCATTTCCCAGAGTCATGGTCTGCAGGAGGAAATGAACTGACAATATTGTCGTTATAATAAATCTGAACGCCCATCCTAAAATTGTCTACGGGATTTTCATTTTGGTCTAAAACTATGAAATGTACTATGGTATCCTTTCCGACTTCTGGAACTGGCGGAGTGGTTTCTATCTTGACTTCATAATCTCCAATCCTTGTCGAGTCTGTACTAAAAGGAGGATGTGATACTTCGTATACTCCAAGTCCTACAAAGAAGCTAAGATATATTGGTAAAAAGATGTAGAACCGTTTCTTCATAGTATGATCTTAGGATGTTTTGATATATTACATTGCCTCTATTTGTCAAACCAACGCACATGAGAAAAAGACCAAATTTCATTACCTATGTCTTCGAGAGACTAATAACACAGGTATTGGCAGTTGAATGTAGAACAAGTTGATATCAAAAAAAATTATGACAATTGTACTAGTTGCCGCAGCTGTAATTGTATTTGTGTATGTTGATCAGAGTTTTAAAAATGAAGAATTATCCTTGAATCAAATATCTGGAAAAGAGAATCCCTATGTGACAGAATATTCGCTGCCTCCTGATTCTGCTCCAAATGGACTGGTTGTAGGCAACACTGGACTTGTCTGGGTTACCTCAAAGAATGCTACTCTCTACTCTGTTAATCCTGTTAGTGGTCAAGTAAAAAACTATGAAATGAAAAACAAATCCTCTGGAAATGTTGATCTCAATTATACCACAATCTGGGCTATAGTGCAAGACAGTGATGGCAAAATATGGCTTTCACCACTTGGCACCACGTCAATTTGGAAGTTTGATCCTGTATCTAGCACCTTTGATTCTTACCTGTCTAAGACAGGGGCACCATTTCAGATGAAGTCTGGAAATGATGGCAAAATTTGGTTCAGCACGCTTCGCGGGGATACTGTTGGTGTCATAGAAAAATTATCAAATAATGACTACAAGATATCTGCTTTTGGTGTAGGATCTCACACAAATCCGGCAGGAATTTTTCTACAAAATGATTCTATATGGATAGCAGGTGTGAGCTCGCAAAATATCATGCAATATAAAATACACCAAGAAAATGATTCAGTACAAGACATTTCTATGATCAAGAGTATTCCTAGGGACAATGCAACATTGTTTTCATCTCCAACTGATCTGTTGATAGAACATAACACTCTGTGGCTAACTGAACATGACACAAGTTTTCTTACTAGCTATGATCTTGACAACGGAAAGATAACGCGCTATCCTACATCTCAAAATAATTTTCATACTACTACACTTCCTTTCTGGATTCGTGGTGCACAAGATCCAAAAGTTCTGTGGTTCAACGAACACCAAGGAAATAAAATTGGGCGCTTTGATTTCTCAAATGATACCTTGACAGAATATTTTATTCCATCTCTGCCAAAAGATGGTTACCTCACATATCCTCTGAACATCTCACAAGACCCACATGATGAAAAAATTCTCTGGTTCTCGGAATGGAATACTGATAAAATTGCAATGATAAATGGACACATTCCAATTCCATTTGATCTAAATCTCAATTCTACACATATCACACTAGGTCATGGCAAAACTGGCGTTATTGACCTGAAAATAAAAGGGAATTTTTCTGGCCCTCTCTATCTGAATGCTTCAAGCACGATTACTCCTACTGCTGAGCTTGGCAATCTGACAGTAAAATTTTCCTCTAATATTGTGAACACATCAAATGATAATTCGGTAAGATTGTTTATTACAAATAATGGAGTTGCCCATGGAAATTATACAGTGGGAATACGTGCATCTAATGAGTTTGTAGCCACAACAAAATTCCTTGATTTGTCTATTCCAAACTAGTTTTGTGCCTATTATTTCTCAAAAAAATGGCTGGCAACTATGTGTTTTTCTAGCGCATAATTTTTTATCTCAGAAAATCTAAATTCTTCTATGATAAAGTGAATGTAATCCTCTTTGTATTGGGGTAATTCCTTTGTCTTCTTTGTAACCTTGTCTTCATAGTATTCGGTATCTGGGCCTCTTCCAAGTAGATTCTTGCACATGTCTTTTAATTGCTCAGTGCTAAATTTATCCAATAAAAAGTACTTGCTTGAGAGTTCTTTGTAAAATATCTTGTCTGCAGTTTCCATTTCGTTTTTTATTTTTGAGATCTCTGAGCTTCGACGTTCGTCGTCTCCAGATTTTCCATGGGAATTGTCAGAACGCATATGCATTGAAAGATTTTTTTTGCCAAAATATATACTATGAAAATTCCATGAGACACTTTTCTTACCAAAATTCTAGGTTATCAGACAGTCCAAAACTTTTTGACTACTTGCAATAGTCCAGAGTGACTCCGTCCTGACTTGCATCAATACACACTTGCTTGATGACAGGACTTGCAAGAAATTCTTGAGTGTATCCGTGAAACACTGGCATCTTGGAATAGATCTCTGACATGTTTCCTACAAATAACACTGGTTGATATTCTGTCCATGCAAAAGCTTGACCTGATCCAAAAATCAAAAGCGCGATAAATGCGATGATGTGTTTTTTATTCATTATGCTATGATTGTAGATCAAGTTTGTAGAAAACATATTGTCTTGATAACTTTGAACCTGATTGGAAAATTATCTAGATGTAAAATAACGATCAATTTTTAGATCGAATTTTTCTGCTTTGAAATTAAACTGTAAGATCTTTTACCTTTCCAGTCACGGTAGTTATGTAATTGGTTATATATGGTACCGATTTATAACCTATTTAAATGCCGCAAACAAAACCGATTGTCGACATCGTAAATGTGGTTGCCTCTGCTTCAGTAGACCAAAAAATTGATCTTGTAGCAATTACAAAAGAATTCCCGGACGTTGAATATCATCCTGAACAATTCCCAGGTCTAGTTTTTAGATTAAAATCTCCAAAAACTGCAACACTGATCTTCAGCTCAGGTAAGATGGTTTGTACTGGCTCAAAATCCGAAGAAGCAGCAGTCAATGCTGTAAATACAGTAGTACAAAGGCTCCGAAAAGGCAAAATAAAGATAAAAAAGAATCCGGAAATTACTATTCAAAACATAGTAGCTTCTGTTAGCCTTGGCGGTAAAGTTCACTTGGAAAAAGCAGCACGCAGTCTTCCAAGAAGTATGTATGAACCTGAACAATTTCCAGGTCTGATACATAGAATGCTTGACCCACGTTCAGTAGTTCTCATCTTTGCCTCTGGGAAACTTGTATGCACCGGAACAAAGAAAGAAGCTGAAGTTTATCGTGCAGTCCACAATCTTCACACATTGTTAGAAGAAAAGAAACTGATGGAATACGAGTAATCGTACAACCATTTTCTAAATTTTTATAACTCATTTACTGTTCTGCGTTTTTCTTGACATCAATTTTCTTCTGTATCATGCTTCCACCAAATGATATTACAAGATTGATTCCAAGTGCTATTACTGCAATGTATATTGGGCCAAACATTGTTTTTAGCAGCGATGATGTCAGCTGACCAAAACTGTTTGTAAACTCTACCATTAGTATTCCGGAAATTATTCCTGCAAGTAGGCCTATTATCAAAGGTATTTTTCTTAACGATTTTACATACAATCCACAAAATACTGCAGGTAAAATTTGTGTAATCAATATTCCTCCAAGCAGCTGCAAAGATATTGCATAAGTTGCAGGGACTGAAAATACAAAACCTAGTGCTACAAACTTGAAGATAGTCGATGATGCCTTTGTTATCTGAATCTCTGACTTGTCTGAGAGATTTGGTTTTATTTCCTTGATTATATTTCTGGTCAAAAGATTTGCCTGAGCCATTGCCATGATTGCTGCAGGGACTAGGCCTCCTACGAAGACTCCGAGCAGTGCAACCCCTGAGAACCAGCTTGGCAGAGAATATAGGATCAATGAAGGTACTACCAATATTCCACGAGAACTCTCTGGAAACCCAGACAAGAAGTTCATTGCACCTGGAACTGCATAGACAAGTATTCCCATCAGCGCAAGTATTGCCAGGCCTATTCCGTATAGTGGTAATAATGCAGTACTGCTACGAAGCTTTTGGGCGCTTTGCGCACTTAGAACACCGCTTATTGCATGAGGATACAGATACAGTGCAAGTGCACTTCCTAGGATAAGCGTTGCATATGCTGGAACTAGATTGTCTGGTAGTGTAACATAGCTATTGCCTACTGCTTTGAATGCATTTCCAAACCCTCCTATTGTAATTGGGACTATCACAATGATTGCAATCACAGTTATCCACACCAGAATATCCTTGAAGATTGCAGTAAGTGTTGCACCGCGCAGGCCACTAGTGTATGTGAATGCAGCTAGGATTACAAAAGCGACAAGAAGCGAAATCTCTTGAGCCACTTGGGCATTTGCATATCCTGCAAGCATTACAGTCAGAACTGCTTGCATGCCGACTATCTGTAACGCAATATATGGCAACTCTGCGACAATTCCTGTTATTGCAATCATGATTGCAAGTGTTCTGCTGTTGAACCTGTCCTTGACAAAATCTGATGCTGTGATGTATCCTTTTTCTTTTGCAAGTGTCCAGAGCCTGGGCATTGCAACAAGTGCAACTGCAAAAGTCAACATCACATAAGGGATTGCAAAAAAGTATAGCGCTCCTTTTGCAAAGACACCTGATGGGATGGCCACAAAACTATATGCAGTGTACAGATCTGCACCGATGAGGAAAAAAACCAAGGTTGTTCCAAGTTTTCTTCCTGCCAAAGACCACTCATGCACGTGGTTTAGATCACCTCTTCTCCAATACTTGCCGTAAAATCCTAATCCTATGAATACAATGAACAACGAAACAAATACGACAATTATATCAGAGCTAATCATGCTTTTTTCTCCACTAGTTTAGAATAGACAAGGTAAAATCCGGTACATGCAACAAGCCAAAATGTTTGGAACCAGTAGAAAAACGGCATTCCAAATAATTCTGGATAATTCCTGTTGTATATTGGGACGCCCAAGTTTACAGCCGATGGTATCAAAATGAGCAAGGCAAGTATGATGTACCTTGTCTTGGAATGCATATTCATCCTCAACTGGGTGGTAAAAATATAAGCATTGAGAATTCTTCTAATACGACAGTCACCATATAGTACCGTGGAAGATGAGCCTTCTGAATCCTTTTGTCATGAGATAGTCAAAAAATATGACAATTCTCAACTTGAGAGGCCTGTGTATGTAATCCAGGAACATCATGCCTCAAAACTGCACTGGGACCTGAGGTTTGAGATCGGTCATACTCTGAAGAGCTGGGCTTTGCCAAAAGAGCCGCCACAAAAAATTGGCGAAAGACGTTTGGCAATATCCGTTGATGACCATCCAATTGAATATGCCATGTTTGAGGGAGAGATTCCTGAGGGAAATTATGGTGCAGGTCAAGTCAAAACCTGGGACAAGGGAACTTTTGATCTTGTAGAAAGCAATGACAAAAAGATTGTAGTCAACATACATGGTGCCAGGTTGCAGGGAAAATATTGTCTTGTGCACTTTGAGCAAGAAGAAAAGAACTGGCTGTTTTTTAAAATGAAGTATGACTCTAAGTAGATTTTTCCTTTTTTCCTATTGCGATTAAAAACATGGTCTCTTTGTTTTCTGCGTGCGGGGAAAAGAAGTTGGTAACAATGTCATCGTAAAATGTTAACCCTGTTGCACCAAGGCCCAGGGCGTATGATACAAGATACATCTTGCCTCCTGTTATGGCAGCGTCAAGTTGGGCAACCCGGTATCCACGGTTCCCAAATTGCTTTAAAACTCTATCAAGGTTTACCATGAGAAAAACTGTGATGCTTGTATCATATGGCAAGTCTTGGTCTAATCCTAAATTCCCTGATGCGTTTCTGAAACTACCTTTGCGCAACTGCTCTAGGGAATTTTTTTCCTTTGCGTAATAATATGAGCCGGATTCTAGACCATCTACTGCATTTACAATAATGTAAATGTCTGATATCATGTCTTGGCTGATAAAATCTGAATCTATTCCAGATGTAGTTTTGTTGAGTATGGTTGATAATTCTTCAAATGTTATTGATTCAAGTGAAAACTTTCTTGTTGAGCCTCGCTTGATTATGGTTTTTTCTAGTGGCTCCTCGGACTTGATACTTGTGGCAAGAGGAATCATCTTTGTGGGTTCCTTGAGTTCTCTTGTAATGTGATGTCTCCATGCTGAGACGTCTGCCTCTGATGTAAGGCAAGATGCCTCATGCATGGCGTTAATCTCTGGATACTCTATTTCATAGTCTGATGCAACTGCCTCTAAGTTGACATCTGGTACTGGTGGGCATAGTGGTGTCTCTTGACCTGAGGTGTATAGCGGCAAGATTGCAATGGGTGCTTCCTCTTTGATGTCTAGTCCAAGAAGCTGGGTGATCTGAGAATCTACAAACCCTAGGATTATTTTTGAAGGAACATTGTGGATGGATGTAATGGCAAGGGTATTTGCAAGAATTGTTCCACAGTCCCAGAAGGCGTGTCTGTATTCTCGTGATTGGTATTTTATTGAATTTCTTGAAAATACATCTGTGAAGATCAACATGACTTGGGATTGTTTTACAAATGGTTCGTTTGCAGTTGCATCAATGATTGATCTTCTAAAATCTCCAAGCCGTACTGTGTCAAGTTTCATCTGTTTTGGATCAAAATGGTATACTCCTGCATCAAGTCCTGAAATGTCAGAACAGACAATGTAGATCTCAATGTGGTATAGCGCACCAGTACAAGACGCTGCACGAAAATCTACCTCTCCCAAGGGTTCTGGAAATTTTATTTTTTTTGTAATGCCTGATGAAAAATACAACACCCTGGAAAGTGTTTCAATATTGGGAACTGTGTTGTTTGTATCACTACCTGTGGTAGAAACCGCATCAAGTGTAGAAATACCTATCGGATTTTTATCTAGTGGCAGACTGATACTAGGTGTATTTTTGTAAATCTTGTAGGGTGTTGGTCTGTGGGATGGATGAAACACATGAAACCTGTTGAGCAACATTCCGTTTGGATGTTTTGTACCGTTATGGTAATGCCATGTTGCATCAATTTCATAATTTTTCACAGATGGGCTGTATCAATATACTGGTTGTAAAAGTATCGTCTGTCTTGCAAGCAGAAGATTTTTAGTGGTTAATTTTTTAAAACATGTCTATAATGGAAAACGAAGACTTGATGTTACAACTGGTCAAGGCACAAAACCTGTCATATGTCATGTATGTTGAGGAAAAATTCTATGCCATTCATGATATTGTAATTGCCAAGTCTACGATTCCTGTGCGCAAACCAACTACTAGGGGAGGCGTATACTTTACAGATGTCATGGCATACAAGATCAAGGCAATTACACAAGACCTGTCCATCACTGGGGAAATCCCAAAGCTCATGCTTGGCCCAAGCACCGATTTCAAGCCTATTCTAATTAAAACCAAATTGGCAATTGATGGTAAAGAAAACTCTGTAACTCTGACCACTCATCTTACAAACGCTGTCAACACAAAGGGACAGGTGGAGCTGAACCTCATCGTTGACCAAGTAGACTTGAAATAATTGTGAGTTATTTGTCTATTCTACAAATTCCTATTTTTTCGATGATTTTCAATTCTGATATTCTGAGGATAGTATTATAATCAAATTAACTACAACAAAATATGAATACAAAAAGTATACTTGTTCCGTTTGACGGATCCAGGTATTCAAAGAGAGCCCTGGATGAAGCAATTAAAACATCCAAGATCTCTGACGCACAATTACATCTTATGATGGCAGTAAATTCTCCTAAACTAGAACCTACTGCTGTGGTGATTTCAGGTGTAGTTAGAGGCAGCGTCAACAAAGCAATCAGCAAATATGTGAATGAAATGTACGAGAGAGCAAATCACATGATGGAAGAAAATGTCGAATATTGTAAAAAAAGGGGTGTTGAAGCAGACTACAAAGTGGTCCCAGCTATAGGTCCTGCAAAGGCAATATTGGATCTTGCAAAGAAAAAAAATGTGGATCTCATTATTATGGGTAGTCAAGGGCTTCGAGGAATCCAGAAATTAAAAGTACTTGGGAGTGTCAGTAGACACGTATTGGAAAATGCGACTTGCCCGGTTACAATAGTGCATTAATTCATTTCATTTTTTATTTATCATTTATCAACCTAACATGGTAACAGATCTTAAGGGGACATTTTCAAGATGGCAGATGATCTACAGATCATCAAGATCTGAGTCTTACAAGGTTGTTGCCGTTTCTAATTTTTCAAAATTGAAATTTGTATAACTTGAATAGAAAAAGGGGAAAGTTGCTATTGTCTAATGTTTGCGTACTGCTGTATATACTCCGACACCGCTCATTACTGCAACAATTGCGATCATTGCACTCCATGCTGCCATTGCGGCATCCATTGAAGCTGGTTGTGGTACCGGATTGCTACCGTATGACGACCCAAGGGGTATTCCACCTTGTTGCGCAAATGCATGTGGTGAGAATGCTACAATAGCAATCAAAGTTAGAACGCCAAGTATCACACTTGTCTGTTTTGACTTGATTGTTGTCATGGATACATGATATTGTTTTTACGATAAATAGGTGGTACTAGATTATCAAATCTGATTTTAAGACATTCTGTTGATAATCATAGGTAATCTATTACATTTTGTTTCTCGGGAAAACCAAAGAATCATTGTGAGATTATCACACTTGATATTTGAAGGCCCTAGTCAAATACTAGGAATTATGGATTAGATGTATGGGATTGAAGATGTCTGAACTTTTAGTTGGTAATTACATGTCTGAGTATCCTATATCTGTCAAGCCAGAAATTTCATTTGAGACCGTTGTTTGTTTTATGGCAGAAAGTAGATTTTCCACACTGATTGTAATGGAGGAAGAAAACTCGATGCCTATTGGGGTATTCACAGAGCGAGGAATCATCAAACATGTTGTATCTGGTAAAACACTAGACCAAAGCATTAAACAGGAACTCATCCAACCGTTTGTTTCAGTTACACCGGACACTACTGTCATAGAAGCTGCAAAATTGATGATATCTAAGAAGTCAAGGATTTTGGTATTTGCTGATACAGACAAACTAGTTGGAACAATCACTGCGTCTGATATGCTAAGAGCATTTGGGGAAACCGAAAAAACTCCTACTTTGGAAAAAGTGATTAGTAAAGTGGTTTATCATTGTCCATTTGATACCACGATTTTGGATGCAGTAAAACTCCTTGACGAAAAAAATATCGGTAGCGTACTAGTAACACGTGATTCATTAAACGGAATATTTACACAAAGAGATCTGGTCAGAGCTCTTGCAAAGGGCGAAAAGTTGCAAAGTAGTGTGGGGAACTATTCTTCATTTCCACTTGTTACTGCAAAGAAGGACATCTTGGCAAATGAGGCTGCAAAAATAATGGCATCCAAGAATATCAAAAGATTAGGTTTGACAGAAGATGGTGCTGTTGTAGGAATTGTTACAGCAAGAGATATTGTTGATGCTTATCAAATGGAGATGATCTGACATGTCTAAAAAAATCGTGATAATATCACGAAGAAGATGATTCAATGTCTCTTCAAATAGGATACGTCAAAGGAATCAGAATTAGATTACATTTCACTCTGATTATAACATTTTTTCTCATAGATTGGACACTTTCAACATACTTCATGCCGGATTATATCAAAGGCCTTACATCATCTAGTTACTGGATTATTGGTTCCATTGCAACAGTACTTTTGTTTTTCTCCATATTGCTTCATGAGTTGGCTCACTCGCTTGTTGCAAAAAGATATGATATACCTGTAAACAGCATCACATTGTTCATTTTTGGCGGCGTATCTGATATCACAAAGGAGCCACAAGATTTTCATCAAGAATTCAAGATGTCCATAGTAGGTCCACTCACAAGCCTTGGTCTTGGAGCAACCTTCGCGGTACTCTTGTGGCTAGTCTCATATGGTGGCACAAATTCAGGTAACGCAGTTGCAAGTCTTCTTCAAGGGATCTTTTTCTATGGATTCATAGCAAATGTTATGCTCGGAGTATTCAACTTGGTTCCAGCATTTCCTCTTGATGGAGGGAGGATCTTACGAGCAGGACTGGTAAAATGGAAAAAAGATTATCATCAGGCAACAAAGATTGCCACCACTATTGGAATAATGATATCGTACATTTTCATGGGGTTTGGGTTTGTGATTCTGCTCCGAGGTGATTTTATTGGAGGGCTCTGGATTCTTCTAGTGGGTTGGTTTCTACATAGTGGTGCCCAATCCTACATGTCACAATTTGAGATTACAACTTCTCTCAAAGGAATAATTGTGGAAAACATAATGAATGCCAAAATAATATCAGTCAAACAAGACTCGTCCATCCATTCTGTCCTCAGAGACTTTTTTATGATGACCATGAAAAGCGAACTTCCAGTAACAGATGAACGAGGTCATCTCCTGGGCATGATAACTCTAAAAACAGTCTTGAATGTTCCTGAAAATCAACGAGAAAGCGTACAGGTTCAAGATATAATGATTCCACCAAAATATCTTGCAATAATGGAGCCACATGCTAAAGCAGAAAAAGCTCTATTGCATATGATTCAAAAACGTGTAGGAAAAGTCTTTGTATGTGACAATGATGGCAGACTTTTGGGAGTCGTAAGTAAGACAGACATTATAGAATTGGCAAGTGAGAGGCAAAAATATTTTCACTCTATGAAGAGTACCGTGGAATCATGATGTGATGTGCTGAATAAACCATATCAACTCAATTTGATGTATTTATCTGAGATGTGTTTGCAATTGCCAGATCAAATTGACGTCCAATATTTTTTGGGATCTTTATGCCATTCTAGTAGTTCTTCTTTTTCTTTTTTGCTAATGTAATTTCTTTCCACTGCCACCTCAATAAGATCAGAGAATATGAGTAACGGGTGCATTTTGCATCTGATTCTCTGAAAATTCCTCCTTGCAGCGTCAAGATCATAAGTGAAAATAAATATGCAATCACTTACCTTCCCACCATTTCTTCTCACTGCCTTGATTGCAGATATGGCACTACTGCCAGTACTTACAAGATCCTCAATCACTAAAACTCTGTCATCCTTTTTCATGTCTCCTTCTACCTGTCTTTTTTTTCCGTAGCCTTTGGCTTCGGGTCTTATGTATATCATGGGCTTGTTGAGTCGCTCAGCAATCAGAGCAGCCCATGGAATCCCTGCAGTTGATACTCCACCTACAATATCAAAATCAAGTTTTTTGGCAATCTGTACTACATTATCAACAACCACTCGCCTCTTATTCGGATAGCTTATCAATCGTCGATTATCACAATACATGGGTCCTTTGATGCCTGAAACAAAAGTGTACAAGTAAGGTTTTGTAAAACTAAAAGTTACTGCTTTTATGTCAAGTAACATTTCAGCTACGCGTCTTGAAGTCTTGATCACTATTGAACACCTTTTAGATATATGAAAACTAGATGATTAAAACTTTGAAGAGGGTATGATATCTGAATAATCTTTGCTGTGATACTATATTATATTGGCAACTTGTAGAAAACACATGAAGGTTCTAATTGCAATAATTTTGGGTTTATCGGTGTTTACAGGAATTGGATCTAGTTTTGCCCAGGTGGAACCACCAGGTTTTACAAATGCCGTAAACATTAGTCAAGTCTCTGCAGACTCTGAATTGCCACATGTTATAGTGTCAGGCGATGGAATTTTTGCAATATGGACTCAATCAAGCTTGGGAAGATCTGATGTCTTTTTTGCAAAAAGCACAGATGGCGGAAATACATTTGGTACTCCTGTAAATCTGTCTGGTGCCACAAATGGCCAATCAAGTTATCCGCAATTTGTAGAAAATAATAATCACATCTATGTGACATGGCAGTCCTCTCTTTCTGGTGTATCTACTATCTTGATGACACAAAGTTTGGATGGCGGTGCAAGTTTTGCAAAGCCTGTTACAATAAGTGATGCATCACAACTTTCTGCATTTCCACAAATTGCATTTTCTGGAAATCATGTATATTCATCATGGATTGAAAAGTCTACTGACAACTCAACTAATATAATATTTACAAAAAGCGATGACCAGGGAAAATCATTCGGAGCACCACTGCATGTAACTCATAACATGGGAAATTCTGGGATTCCAAAATTAATCGCAGATGGAAATGATGTCTATCTTGCATGGGAAGACAACAGCAGGGGTGACTATGAGGTGTTTCTAAGCAAGAGCAATGACTCTGGTGCGTCATTTCATGTACCAGTTGACATAAGCACGACCACTGGGCAATCAGGAACGCCTGAGGTTGTAGTATCTGGAAATGATGTCTATGCTGTCTGGATGGACAATACGTCTGGAAATTACGATATCTTTTTCACTAAAAGCACAGACGGTGGAAATACATTTTCAAAACCTGTCAATGTCAGCAGCCAAAAGGGTGACTCTGGATATCCACAGTTTGCTGTATGGAAGAACAACATCTATGTCGTATGGACACAGACAATGACTGGAATAAACTATGATGTCTTTTTTGTAAAAAGCAATGACACTGGAGATACTTTTGGTACGCCAATAAATTTGAGCAATAATTTTGGTCCATCTGGATGGCCAAAAATTTCATCTGATGGAAATGTCTATGTAAGCTGGGTTGATAGCACTCCTGGA
>JAJSDS010000169.1 GCA_028580875.1 Nitrosotalea sp. | reverse complement strand
ACGTGGATTGAATTGTATGATTGCCTTGAGAGCCTGGATTCCATCAGCCTTTGGCATGTTTACATCCATTGTGACAATATCTGGCTTGAATTGCTTGTATGCCTCTACTGCAGCAACACCATCTCCTGCTTCATAGATTTGCGATACCAGCCCATGAGAAACCAGTATGTCTTTGAGTACAACTCTCATAAATGATGCATCATCTACAATCAAGACTTTGACTACGCTAGTGGTAGACATGATTATGTCTCCTGCACAGGTGTAGTATCTTTCAAAAGTTTTTCCATGTCCAAAAGTACAACTAATCTACCCGAAATTTTTGCCACACCTTTGACATATTCTAGTGATTCAAGTCCACCAGAAAGATTTGTTTCTACTTCTTTTGATGTAATTCTCATTACTTGATCAACTTCATCAATCAAAAGACCAGTAAGATGTCCTCCAACATCAGCTACAAGAACACGTGCTTTTGGACTTGATGTACCATCACTTGAGAAACCAAGTTTTTCTTTTACATCTATTACTGGAACAATCATACCTCTCAAGTTCATCACTCCAAGAACATAGCTTTTTGCATTAGGAACCTTGGTGATAGACTCCAGAGGACGTATCTCCCGTACCTGTTCTATCAAAACGCCATATTCTTCTTTTTTATGCAACTTAGAATCAAGTAGGCTGAATACAACAATCTGTAGATTTCCTTCAATGATTGTCTTGCTCATCATACAATTACCTCTTCTTTTATTACATCATAGTTTCTTGGTTTGGATTCAGAATTTTCTGGGAGTTTGAAACCTGCAGTAATCTTTGTAAGATCATCTGCCATGACTGCCATTTTTTGTACAGACGCTGCAATTTCTTGAGTTCCTGCAGTTTGCTGTTCAGTAGCAGCGGAGGCCTCTTCAGTTGCGGAAGCATTTTGTTCAGAAACTGCTGCGATTTCAGAAGCAGCCTTTGACAATTGTTCTATTGCACCAACTTGGATTTGTGTGATATTTGCCACATCTAGCACATTTACGGATACTTCGGTTACTTTGGAAGCTATCTCGTTTAGTGCCTTTAGTGCTTTATCTATAACAATTCGGCCTTCAGATACTTCTTTTGTTCCTCCCTCTATACTCAACACAGTTGCCTTGGCATCTTCCTGTATCTGTTTTATCAGGCCATCTATTTCTTCAGATGATTTTGCAGAACCCTCTGCAAGTCTTTTGACTTCATCTGCAACTACTGCAAATCCTCTTCCTGCTTCACCTGCACGAGCCGCTTCTATTGCAGCATTGAGTGCAAGTAAATTAGTCTGGTCTGCAATTTTTCGTATCACATCCACAACGGCTGTAATTTCTCCACTTCTCTCTGCTAATTCTTTGATCTTTTTTGCAGACTCGTTTGTAACACTGATTATTTTTGACATTCTAAAGTCTGCTTCTGATGCAGATTTGGAACCGGTTGCAGATATCAATCCAACTTCTTTTGTAAGATCCGCTGTCGTTCCAGCTTTTGAAGCCAACTTTTTCATTTCTCCCGTGAGTTTGACTACAACCTTGCTTGTTTCCTCAAGTTCATGGGCCTGCGTCTGTGAGCCTTTGGATATCTGTTCAATAGTTGAAGAGATTTGTTGTACAGATGAATTCATTTGTTCTGTTGAAGATACTACCTGTTCAGAATTTGATGCAACTAGTGATGAGCCATCTCTTACCTGAGATACCAATTGACGTAAACTCACAACCATGTTACTAAACTCATTTGTTAGTTTTCCAAGTTCATCATTTGATTTTGACATCGATAAATCCACTGTAAGATCACCGTGGCTAATTTTTTCTGCAACTTCTGCCATTTTCAGTATAGGTCGCGTAATAGAGCGTGCCATAAAATATGCAGAAATACCTACCACTCCTTGCATTATGATACCGGTTACAACATATCGCGCAGTATCATCACTGCCAGAAGTATGACCAGCAGCAGAATAGCTTGCAACAGATATGGTTGCTATAGATATGGCCGAGGCTACATTGACCATTGCAATAATTTTTGTCTTGAGACTTTTTCGGAAAATTGATTTGAAGTTCATCTAACGACAATTTATCAGGCCAGAATCATAATATGTTCACGTGTGTTTGAATTGATCATACATAGGAATTACTAGATTTCAATACTAGTTATCTACAGTAAAATAATTCAATTAAAAATTAGAATTTTGTTTTTGTAGTTCTGCCAGTTTCTTTCGGAGTTCTTCTTCAGCATCTATTGTTCGTAATTTTGAAGAAACAATGTCATGAAGTAATTCAACATCACGCCTTGCTAATGCTCGCTCCTCCAACTTTATCAGCTCGCTTTTGACATATTCAAGGTGTGATAAACCCCAACGATATCCATCTTCTTTACTTAACGGTTCTAGATCTTGGACCCTCATTTTGCCCCACATGTCATCAAATGGATATCTATTGGAGATGCCATTCATTACTGGATATTACGAGTACGCAAATTAAAGTAATTACGCATGTTTTGGCTTTATTTTAGACCATTTTGGTGCCAAATGGAGTTGATCGCCTCCAAGATGGTCGTTTTTACAGCTCCGACCATGACTTCAAAACTAGGCCTTTAGTTTTTGAATGATCACCGAATGCCATCCAGAAGCATATGTTTCGTAACCAGTAGAAAGAGCATGTGCAATACAGCATTTTTCATCAGCATAATCCGATATTGCAAAACCTTTTTTCTCCTTGAAAAGTTCATTTTTGCCCAAAAATTCGATTTTATCCTCAAGCAATAGATCCTTTGAATCTGCAAGAAGTAGACCATTTTCATCCACTATGCATATTCTTGTTTTGTCTTTTTCTTCATCAGCAATCGGTACGCCTTTTACGATTTTTTGTGCTAGATCTTCCCAACGAAATATCACTCCAAGTACTCCTATCACAGAACCATTTTGTTCACCATGTTCACGAACAGTACAAGAAAACACGAGGCTTAGGTCATTATTCACCATAGAACACCTGCTGACTGTTTGAAAACCAAATTCTTTTCCACTGCTAGATTTCATAGCACTTGAAAACCATTCAGAGTTTTTCACATTCATGCCAACAGATCTATAACTTTCAGGTCTTCCATTTGCCACTACATTTCCATCAAGATCACATAATACTAGATCAAAATACACAGTATAAGAATTCAATATTATGCCAAGTCGTTTTGATACAAGATCATAACTTTCTTTTGTTTTTTTATACAATGCATTAACAATGGTATCATCTGTTGCCCACCAACGTACATCACATGATCGTTCATACAAGTTTCTATCAATTAGATCAATGTTAGTCAATGCAAGATCAGAAAGTCTTGTACCTCTAACATTAGTTGCCTGTGTTTTAATCAGATTACCCAATTCGTCAATAGAACCACGGCTTTCATTTCTCATCTTCTTG
>JAJSDS010000168.1 GCA_028580875.1 Nitrosotalea sp. | reverse complement strand
AAAGACATTCTTGTTGCAGATCCTGAAGTTGAACAAAATCCTGAAAAATATTTTGATAAAGTGATAGAAATTGATCTGTCTACGCTGGAACCATACATTGCAGGTCCGCATACCCCAGATCTTGCAAGACCTATATCTCATCTAGCAGATGATGTAAAAGAAAACAAGTATCTTGATACAATCTCTGTAGCACTTATTGGAAGTTGCACAAATTCTTCTTATGAAGACATGACAAGAGCTGCATCAGTTGCAGAGCAAGCCAAATCTCATGGATTACATGTACAAATTCCTCTTCTTGTAACCCCTGGCTCTGAACAAATTAGAGCTACCATTGAACGAGACGGACAGATGCACACCCTGAGTGATATTGGTGCAACCGTATTAGCTAATGCTTGCGGTCCATGTATTGGACAATGGAACAGACCAGAGATAAAACCCGGAGAGCCAAATACGATTGTTACTTCCTTTAACAGAAATTTTCCTGGACGAAATGATGGTAGAAGAGAGACAATGGCCTTTATGGGAAGTCCTGAATTAGTTGTTGCACTTGCCCTTGGTGGAAGACTGTCGTTTAATCCTCTAAAAGATACTTTGAAAGGATCTGATGGAAAAGAGTTCAAACTAGAGCCACCAAAAAAAGCACCGGAGGTGCCGTCAAAAGGATTTTCATCTATAGGTGAGATCTATGTACCCCCTGCTACAAATCCAGATGAGATTGAAGTTATCATCAATCCCACAAGTGGAAGGCTGCAAAAACTAGAACCATTTCTAAAATGGGATGGCAAAGATTTTGTAGAATTGCCACTCTTACTAAAAGCAAAAGGCAAATGCACCACGGATCACATATCTCCTGCAGGCGCATGGTTGTCATTACGCGGTCATATCGATAAAATCAGTGACAACATATTCCTTGGTGCTGTTAATGCATTTACAAATGATGTCGGTAAAGGCAAAAACCAACTAAACGGAAACACTGAATCATTTCCAGTTATTGCAAGACAATACAAAGCAAAAGGCTTGAAATGGATAGTGATAGGGGACAACAATTATGGTGAGGGCAGCAGCAGGGAACACGCTGCCATGTCTCCTAGGTATCTTGGGTGTGCCGCAGTTATTGCACGAAGTTTTGCACGTATACATGAAACCAATCTAAAAAAACAAGGAGTATTGGCACTTACATTTGTTAATCCATCTGATTATGACAAGATTCGAGAAACTGACAAAATCAGCATACTTGATTTATCTCAGATACAGCCTGGGAAAAATCTCAAATGTGTACTAGACCATGAAGATGGAACAAAAGATGAGATTGCACTCAAGCATTCCTACAATGACTTTCAGATAAAATGGTTCAAGGCAGGTTCTGCTCTGAACATTATGCGTGAGAGAGAAGCACAGGCCGCATAAAAAAGTAAGAACTAATAGTTTCGGTGTTGTTATTTTCTATCTACCTTGAGCCATACATTTGATCCCAATGAACTCTACAACAGAGTAGTTCACTATTACATTGACAAGAAGAGTTATTCAAAAGAAAAAGCAAATCAAATTGCCCGCAAAGTAGTAGAGAGGGAAAAGAGCAGGTATACTTGCAAGAACACCAATTGCGGCCATGGCATCGACGATCATATAAGACATAGTGAGACTTGCCTTGTTGTAGACTGTGAATGCAGAAAATTTGTCAGCTAGATACTTGCAAAAGTATCTTTCCAAACTGACTGCTTTCTTCCATTCTCTGATGTGCTTTTTTCACATCTTTCAAATCAAATACGCTGTCAATCACAGGTCTTATCTTTTTTAATTTCATAAACTTGTGTAGTGAAACAAGTTGAGATTTTGAACCAAGATATGCTCCTATTATTTGGGCCTCCTTGCTGTAAAATGATCTGATATTTACAATTCCCTCTCCTCCAGTTGTAGTACCACATGAGACCATTCTGCCTTTTACCTTGAGAACTTCAAGACTAACAGGCCATGTCTTTGTTCCAACATGATCAATTACGGCATCTACTCCGACTTGATTGGTAAGTCTTAGAACCTCTGAGGTAACATCTTTGATACTTCGATCTATGATAAAATCAGCTCCTAATCTTTTTGCAAGCGTGGTTTTATTTTTGTCTGATGTTATTGTGATAACCTTCAAACCTTTTGCTTTTGCAAGCAGGATTGCAGCAGAGCCTACACCACTATTTGCACCCCAGATCAGAATGGTGTCATCTTTCTTACATCTTGATTTTTCTAACATGTTCCATGCTGTAAGATATGATATGTTGATTGCAGCAGCTTCCTTGTCTGAAAGCCAATTTGGTTTTTTTATTATGTTATTCTTTGGTACTGAAATGATCTCCGCATAGCCTCCCTTATACTTGCCAAATCCACCTATGATTCCAAATGAGACTCTTGGGATGTTGGAATCAACTGCTGGGTACACCACAACACTATCACCCTTTTTGAAACTTCCAAATTTTTCTAATATTGTTCCACAAATATCGCAACCCAAAATGTGTGGAAATACTACACTCTTGCCAGGCATGCCATTTCTTACCCAAATATCCAAGTGGTTTACTGCACAATAGTTTACTTTTACAAGGGCATGTCCTTCTTGAGCAACTGGATCTGAAACTTGTTCATATGACAATACTTCGGGTCCTCCATGTTCTTTGATAATTACTGCCTTCAACTCTTTGTGACAGATAAAATTATTATTTAAAGAAAGCCACAGATGAAAACCCTAATCATAAAGAAAACTTGTTAAACCATTATTGTGTCATGATATAATTGACAAAACCAAAAATTCTTGCATTCGCTGGCAGCACTCGCATTGATTCATTTAATAAAAAATTAGTCAAAGTTGCAGCATCAGGTGCAATGGAAAATGGTGTAGATGTAACCGTAATTGATCTTCGAGATTTTGCAATGCCTCTTTACGATGGAGATCTGGAACAAAAAGAAGGACTTCCTTCTAATGCGCGCAAGCTCAAGGACTTGATGATACCACATCAGGGATTTCTTATTTCATCGCCAGAGTATAACAGCTCAATATCGGGTGTTCTCAAAAATACGATTGATTGGGTGTCTAGGCCAACGGAGGGTGAGGAGCCCCTTGCTTGTTTTAAGGGTAAAGTTGCAGGAATTATGAGTGCATCTCCAGGAGGCCTTGGTGGTCTTCGTGGATTGGTTCACGTACGAGCTATTCTTGAAAATATCAGTGTCCTTGTAATACCAGAACAGATTGCAATAGCAAAGGCTCATGAGGTATTCAATACTGATGGTACTCTAAAAGACAAAAAACAAGAAGAACAAGTAAAAAGAATCGGTGCCAGCGTTGCTAAACTGCTGATAAAATTAACTGCCTGAAAGTTCTATTTTGTACTTTGATTCATCTGAATAATTCCAAATATGTTTCCCTCTGTATCCATCACATTGTATAATGTCCAACTCCTGGAATTTCCATTTTCGGTACTAGTATCTG
>JAJSDS010000167.1 GCA_028580875.1 Nitrosotalea sp. | reverse complement strand
AGAAAATGTAAATCGATAATAAAATTAGTGCAACGCTGTTTGCAAGCGATACAAGTATCTCTACTCTGTAGAATCCATAGGTTCTTTGTGGTGTGGCTTTTCTTCTGGTATAATGGATTGCAAGAAGCGACAAAGCTAGTCCACCAACATCAGTCAACATGTGACCGGCATCAGCTAATAGTGCTAGACTGTTTGTAACTAGACTTCCAACTATTTCTGCAACAAAATACGTAGCAGTAAGAATCAGTACGATTTTGAGTTTGGAAATTCTTTCTAACTGGATATGTTCACTTGTTTCAGATATCTTGTCCAAGATTCATTCTGCCAGATACATGGTTATTAACAATGTGTTATATTTTGGGTATTTTTTAATAACAGTTATTATGAATTTTTAACAAATTTAGTAACTAGGTATTTTTCTTGAGGCCTATCAAAATCTTTGATGTGTATTACAATTCTAGTTGAAAACTCAGTGAAGTTTGAAAATCCGTTGGGTGTTTGAGCAAATTTGCTCAATGTCCTTACTACTGGCTCGGATTGCTTATTTTCCATCTGCAAAAGCTGTGGAGTGCATCATAGACGTAAAATTGCTTACTCATGTTATCGTGATCATCTTTTGCATTCATGCTAAATCCATAGGCAATAGCTAGCAAGCCTTCAGATTGTGGTGTAAGAGATCTGTTTGAAGTATCTGCACCTCGCACTATCTTGGCAACCTCTGCAAGAGATGGATCTTTTTTATCCAAACTGTATTTTTTTACAATGGCATCAAAGGAGCATTCCTCACCATGATGACCTAGTTCCACATTTGGCACGTCAAATGGAGTGGCATTTTGCTCTTTTGCAACTTGCATTACTTTATCAGATGGAACAAATAGAAATTCTGCATCATCGTCTACAAAATTCTTGATTAGCCATGGACAGGCTATTCTGTCTACCTTTGCATGCTCTCTTGTTATCCATTTCATAGAACGCTACCTATATCTGGCTATGTAGATAATCTACTTATATAAGATTTGTTTAGCACACTGTACAGAGAAATGATATCATGATAAAACAAAAGGGAATGAAGGTAGGGGCGGTTTCATTATGGTTACTGTTGCTACTAGCAGAGAGACCAATGTATGGTTATGAAATCATAAAAGAGCTAGAGAAAAAATTCTCAGGATATTGGAAACCAAAAACAGGCACAATTTATCCGGCATTGGAAAAACTTGAGAAGAGTAAATCAGTAACAAGCAAGGTTGAGTTTATGGATAAAGCACCAGACAGAAAACATTATGCAATAACAGAAAAAGGTCAAAATGAACTTGCCGAGTCCATGATTCACTGGTCAAAGATGGCTGAGATAATTGAAAATCATTGGGAGACTCATCAAGCTGTATTTCGTCACAAATCTGAAATTACCAAAAATGATTTGGCCAAAGTCTTTGCAAATATTGCAAAATCATTACAGAGTACATCAAGTTTTGAAATGAATAAGATCATACCATCTGCAAAGAAATTTTCTGTAAAAAATCCAACTGAACCAGTTGAATTCAAGTTTCTCTATGCCAAGGAAAAGAGCAAGGAAGGCCATGACAAGTTTGAGATTCACTTGGAATTGGAATGGAACACAAAACCATCCAAAACATGACACCTGCTAATTAATTGATTTTGTGAATCTCAAAAACCTCAATCTTTGCATCTTGTCCAAAATAGTCTGGAATTGCAATGTATAGCCTATCTAATGCAGGTACAAAAAGAGATGTTCTACCGCCTTGGCCTGTTGCAATCTTTGCTATCTCTTGATAGTTATTTTGATCCTTTTGGGCTATGACATCTAGATAACCCTCGCCTCCAGTAAGGTAGATCTGCTTATTTTTTCCATCAAACCAGATATCATCTGCGTCGTTTACGACATCTAATTTTGCTATTGTATTGCCTGTATTGGTATCAAGTACGGCGAGTTGGGAGGGGGACCTGTAAACTGTAAATAGCCTTTTGTCATCCTCATCTAGTGCCATTGGGTAATTACCACTTGCTCCACTGTTTGGCCATTTTGTAACAACTGATCTTTTTTGGGCATCTATTACAGATATGGAATTGCTTTCTGGTACATTGACAAAGATTCCAGGTTGCAATTTGTTTGAGATCTGAAAGGATTCTGGATGACCTCCTAGTTTTATGGTATCAATCACGATATTTTTTACAGGATCTATTATAGCCAAGCCTCCATTTCCATAGCCAACATATACTAATTTTTGATAAGCATCATAATGCATGTTGTCTGCATCACTTGAAAGAGATATTGTTTTTACAAGAGAAAAAGTGTCTGAATCAAAAACCTGAACAGTGCCATCACCTCCATTTGCAACAAAAATTTTTCTGGCATTTGGAATATAGATAATACCTTGAGGTTCATGTAGTCCAGAGATAGAGTTGACACGCTTTCCAGTTTTTAGATCAATAATATCTACGGAATTATTTCCTAGTTCAGATACAAACAATCTCTGTCCCGCAATATCAATATCCATATGATCTATTCTTCCAGAGACATTAGGTAAAGAGATGCTCTGAACCAAATCAAGAGATTTGTTATGAAGGCTTGCATTATTTTGTGTCTCATTTTGTCCAGTTTCAGTTTTTTCTTTATCTTGCGTTGAATATGTGAAAAAGACAATGGTAGTAATTGCTGCAATACCGATAGCTACAAAGATTTTCTTATTTGCTGTCAAGCGCATGGTTTTATCTACTCATTAAATTCTGAAAAAGGCTTTGTTACGGTAAGACCTTGATCATCAGTAATTGTAACCGATTTTGACATGGATGGTGGAGACAGGACTATTCTTTCCCCCGGATTGAGAACTGGAATCTTGTCTGTAGAATTACCATAGTCGACTTTGAGATTTGTCAGTGGTGCATAACCCGAGTTTTGGATGGTTACATGTGATTCTGATACACCATCACCTATCTCAGTCCTGGCGTCTACATACAAGGAATATTGAGAGGTAGAGCCGTGAAGTGTTAATACCACTAGGGCTATCACGACTGCGGCTCCACCGCCGATTGCTCCTGTGACCAGAGACTTTCTCATAGTAGATCTACTACATATGTAGATAATCTACTCATTTAAGAGTTTTTTGCAGATAAGAAAAAATCACAATCAAGTACAAATTCAATTACAAATCTTTGATTGATATCACAATTCTAGTTGAAAACCCATTGAAGTTTGAAAATCCGGGGGTGGGTTTTTGTCAAATTAGCTCAATGCCACCACATTTTGTTTGAATATTTGATTTATCTCCAAGCCTAAATCTAAAAATCTTCTATTACTTTTAATAGAAGCATGTCTTGATTAATGCATTTTTCTGGATAGTGGTTTAACATAGGCCGTTGTCAATTTTAGTAAAATTCCAATTCACATATTTTGTGATTTAATCTACTGAACAATGTTAGTCAAGAGTTAAATGAAAAAACGCACACCGTATACCATGCTACAAA
>JAJSDS010000166.1 GCA_028580875.1 Nitrosotalea sp. | reverse complement strand
TATGGGAGTCACTGCAAATGACAACAAGGATCAAGGTGCAGGAGACCAGGGGCTCATGTTTGGATATGCAACAAATGAAACAGAAGACCTCATGCCCATGCCAATATTACTTGCACACAAACTTACAAAGCGTCTTGCAGAGGCAAGAAAGAAAAAAGAATTGCCATGGGCAAGACCAGATGGCAAGTCCCAAGTTACAGTAGAGTACGAGGGAGGCAAGCCAAAGCGCATCGATGCTATTGTCATTTCAACCCAGCATTCTCCAGATATTACAAATGAACAGATTAGAAAAGAGATAATCGAGCAAGTCATCAAACCAGTTTGCGGACCATTATGGAATGACAAGATAAAAATTCACATAAACCCAACTGGCAGATTTGTCATAGGCGGTCCTCCAGGAGATGCAGGGCTCACTGGAAGAAAAATAATTGTGGACACATATGGCGGCATGGGAAGACACGGGGGTGGTGCATTTTCTGGAAAAGACCCATCAAAGGTTGACAGGTCAGCATGCTACATGTGCAGGTATATTGCTAAAAACGTGGTCGCAGCAGGCCTTGCAGACAAGTGTGAAGTCCAAGTTGCATATGCAATTGGAGTAGCAGAGCCAGTTTCACTTACGGTAAATACATTTGATACAAATAAAATTCCAGAAGATCAGATTGAAAATATAGTAAGAAAGCACTTTGACATGCGTCCTTCTGCCATAATTTCCCAACTTAAACTAAAAAGTCCAATATACAGAAAGACTGCTGCATATGGACACTTTGGAAGAGCCGAGCCAGAGTTTAGCTGGGAGAAAACAGACAAGGCAAGCATACTAAGACAGGCTTCTGGACTCTAATATTTCCCCATATCTTGTAAATTTCATCTTAGCAAGGCCTGCAAGTTTTTTGTGGTTTCCAATGTAATCACCCACCATTATGCTGAGGTCATCCACACCAAACTGCCCCCTGTTATGCAGAGCATCATGATATGTCCTCTCAAAATCTATTTTTTTCAGCTTGGCTTTTCCGCGCGAGAATTTCTTTACAAAAACATTGTAACTTATTATTTCTGGACCCACCAGATCAATTATCTTTCTTGAGAATTTTTTTTCCGTAACAGACGTGGCTATGACTTTAGACACATCACCTACGAAGATAGGTTGGAACCTATAGTTGCCAGAGCCAGGGATTATCATAGTTCCTTTTTTTGCCTGCTGTTGTAGATTTTTTGAGAGTGGATCATCGTGACCTATGATATATGATGCTCTAAAAATTGTATAATCAAGCCCAGAGAAAATAATTTCTTGTTCTGCCTTGTATTTTGAAATGAAATACCCAAGTGTAGTATGTTTGTCAACTCCCAGGCCGCTGATGTAGATTATTTTTTTTATCTTTGCCTTTTTGCATAATGCAACAGCATTTTTTGTAAGACCAACATTTACTGTATCATAGTCAGAGTCTACAGTTTGCATCCCCTGTCCAATAAAATGCAACAGTGCATCAGAGCCGCGTATCTTAGATACAAGACTTTTCTCAGAAAGTGTTTGGGATGTTATTGTTTTTCCAAAATTTACAGTCTTGCCCTTGCGCACAAGAGATATAGTTTGAAATCCATTCGTTGAAAGAAACATGCCTACGTTTCTTCCCACAAAACCATTTGCCCCAGTAATTACAACTGATTGATGCATGCAAAAATGCAGGTTGTGCCGACAAATTAATTTTGGTCTTTGTACCATGTCATATCATACTTGAACACGGCAGACTGTCACCAGATCCTAGGCGTCCAAGCAGGAGCATCCCAAAAGGAGATAAAAAATGCATACAGACAACTCTCGCTCAAATACCACCCAGACAGGAATAAAGACGACAGTGATGGAGTTCTGTTCAAGAAGGTGACAGAGGCATACCAGCAGCTAAGAAGTGAGGAAAAGAAAAAGGACAAGGTTTCAGAAAGCGAAGTGGCCACAAAATATTCTGAATTTTGGAAAAAATACGACAAGACACCAAATGAAGAGTTTCACTTTGGTCCAAACTTTGCAGAGTTTAGACGCGATTTTGGAGCCAAGGCAGAACAAGACTATGAACATAACCAGGAAAAGGAAGGCTCTCCAATGCTTACCCACATCGTACTGTATGGAGGACTTGGAGCAATGGCTCTCTGGATAATTTTATCTACAATATTGAAATGACCTTAACGGATTAATACGTAAGAAAACAAAGTTATTCCATGTCAGAAGAGGACAAGCCGAAAGAAAAGATGCGGATGGGCTTTACCACAGGAACATGTGCAACAGCTGGAGCCAAGGCAGCATTACTTTCAATCATGAATCAAAATAAAATAGATTTTGTTGACGTTACACTACCAAAAAAATCACAGATTCGAATCAAGATTGAAAATTGTGATTTTAACAAAGACAATTCCACTTGTACAGTGATAAAAGACGGTGGGGATGACCCAGACGTGACTCATGGTGCAGAGATAATAACACAAGTTACACTAACTGGAAAACCTGGAGAGATAGAAATAGACGGTGGAGAGGGAGTGGGAAGAGTTACCAAGCCCGGACTTGGACTAGAGATAGGATCTGCTGCCATAAACCCAACTCCTAAAAAAATGATCAGAGAAAACATCTTAGAGATTGCAAAAGAGATTCTTGCAAAAAATGGAGTCAAGGTAATGGTATCAGTTCCAAAGGGAAGAGAGCTTGCCATCAAGACAGACAATCCAAGGCTTGGAATCATTGGAGGAATTTCAATTCTTGGGACAAGTGGAATAGTGGTTCCATATTCCACAGCGTCTTTTGCAGCATCAATCAGACAAAGCATCGAGGTTACAAGAGCAATGGGTGACGATACCGTAGTCCTGACAACAGGCGGAAGAAGCGAAGATTTCACCAGGAAGATAATCAACCTGCCCGACCATTGTTTTGTCCAGATGGGGGACTTTTCAGGATATACAGTACAGGTTTGCGCAAAGAAGGGAATCAAAAAGGCCTACGTTGCAGGATTCATAGGAAAACTTGCAAAGATGTCAATGGGCGTAAAACAGACCCATGTAAAGGGCTCAAAAGTTGACATGGAGTTTTTGTCAGAGCTTGCAAAAAGATGCGGCGCACCACAAGATGTACAGGATGCTATAAGAAAGGCAAACACCGCAAGGCATGTCTTTGAGATAATAAATGAAAAAAAGATTTCTGGCTATTTTGACACGGTATGCTCAGAGGCCCATAAACAACTTGGAAAATATTCTGATAACAAGTTTGAGATCGAGGTAATCATGTTTGACTTTGATGGTAAAGTAATTGGAATTTTTCCAAAGAGCAACAAATATCTTGAGACCTAGCAAGACAATTTTGTGGACAGCGTAGCCATAGTTGCAATAACAAAAAACGGTATAGATACAGCACATTTACTAAAACAACATTTTCCAACATGGAAGATATTTTCTCCGTCAAAGCTCCGCCAAGATGGAAAGGACATAGAGTGGTTTGACGAGTCTACCACCTTAAAAATAAAAGAGTTGTTTGAAAACAAC
>JAJSDS010000165.1 GCA_028580875.1 Nitrosotalea sp. | reverse complement strand
CCTTCCAATCCTACTTCATAGTTTGATTCCCCGTGAAAAACTGGATCTAATGGAGTTATCTTGGTGGTGGATTTTACCATTTATTTCTCAATCTTAGGGGTTAGATTTTAAGATTTAGTAGAGGATACCGTTTTACTACAGAAATTTGATAGAGCGAGAATGCATCTTTTTCTTCACTGCATCTTTTACATATACACATCTGAGAGACTTTGGCAAGATCACAGTTATCTGAAAATTCACAATCAGGACATCCGGCTGGACCACCACACACTATACATTTCAACTGCATAACTTCTGCACAAGCCTGATGTTTTACACCTAATCCTTTGGCCCATAGAGCGACTTCATTGATTTCAATTTTCTTGTTACAAACTAGGCATGTTCCAGGAAATTTCATAGGTATTGCACGCCAGCTCATTTTATCAATTCCATTTCTTTTTGGATAATTTCACCATCAGTTTCATTTAGATCCATTTCAAGAGATTTGTTTTTCATACAATAAAGAAGATATGGAAGATAAAAAGTTGAAAATGTACTACGCGAGACATGCATTTGTTTTGCAAGATTTCCTGTCAGCCCCTTGATTGCCATTCCATCCCATCTGATTCTGTTAAGAGTTGGCCAGGGAAGATTAAATTTAGAATATTTAATTGATGTTCCTTGCTTGTATAGCTTGTATAATATACCATCAAGATATCTCAAGAGTCGCCATTCTTGTTTTCGCATTATCTTTCCATACAGCATATCAGCTTCGGACAAAACATCTAGCATTTCTTTGAGTACATCGACAGGAAGAGTACTTGTAATTATGCTTGAATAAAACGCATTAATTTTTTCCCTAGGATCAATTCTCATGGAATAAAGTATTGCCCGTGCTTCCTCAGGCGATTTAGCGTTAAAAAATAAATTTACAGATTCTTCCACATTATTAGTTTCATGCGATTTATCAAGATGGGGTTCAAATCCACCAGCCAACGCCTGAGCGGAATTTAAAATTGATCTTATATCGCCACGCGAATCAATAATCATCTTTATCATACTACCGATTTTTATCGATACGCCTTCACGTCTGAGAATTTCTTCAACGTACAATCTCATCAATCTAGGAGGTAGTGGTCGGAGTTTTACTGTAGTTGTAACTTTCTTTATATTTTTCATCTTGTCGGATGTATCAGAATTTGCTGCAAGAATTATAGGAATTGTAGGTTCTTTTAGTATGTCAACTAACGCTTCAACACCACCAAAATCGGATCTTCCATGAATTCCGTCTACCTCATCTATGAAGATCATAGGTTTTCCAAGTACGCTGCTATTACCAAGAATGGGGTTAAGAATTTCTTGAATTTTCTGTTTGCTTCGTACATCACTTGCATTCATGCTGATTAAATCATATCCAAATTGTTTTGCTCCCAATATTGCCATAGTTGTCTTTCCAATGCCAGGAGGACCAACTAATAAAAGCGGTTTTGTTCCTTTGATCCATTTACCAAGCCACTTTACAAAAGACTCCTTTGCTTCTTCATTTCCAACCATCGCAAGCAGGTTCTTTGGCCTATATTTCTCAGACCACATCATGTCAAATCACTGTGGAATCTTTGATTCAAATTCTTTCCATAATTTTTCTTTTGAAAGTTGATTAAACCAATACAAGTTGTAATGCTCTACTGTCAAAAAGAGAAACTCTAAGAAATCCTTATGTGAAAAACTTTCAGGTAGTAATTCCAGAGCAAGTCGTGCCTCACCTAGATAGATATCACTTTTCTTCATGGTAAAGTCAAATCCTTTTTGGACATTACCTGTAAGAAATGTGTAGTATAGAGGCCACGATGGAACTTTCACAAATTTATTTTTGATCGAGTCTTCGATTTCATTTCCACACCCAACTGATTCTGCAGCTTTTGCCATACCAAGATAGAATATTTCTCCAAGTGGAAACCTTGCAAGAGTCATATTTTTTCCTGCAGTTCCCATCACGGCTCTATATTTTTTGTAGCATTGAATCATTTCTTCTTCGGAGATGCTTTTAGGATTCATTTTTAATTTAAAATCAACATATTGTCCTACTCGTGCATCTTTGAAACCTCTCTCAAATTCTTCCAACACATCTTTTCCTCCGATAGAAATCTTGTCTCTTGCAAGTTTTAAGATATATGGATTCATCAGTTTGTAGTCATCTAAAAATTCCACATCTTCGTCTTTGTCCATTATTCTATCCATCGGTTCACTTAGATCAATTGCAATGATATGACCATCAATGATGTCAGTTTTTTTCTTACTATCATTATCATCTCCAAAATATTGCGTAGAAGCGTCATACAGTGCACTAAAAACTGGAAATGTCATTTTAACGAAATTAGAATTTAAGATTCTTGAAACCCTATCTAGAAGAGTTTCATAATTTTCTAGTCTCTTTTTTACCTCATCTATCTGTGATTTTTGGAGAATTATCTCTGTTGAACCCACTTCTTTGGCAAATTTTTCTTGAGTTTCAAATGGATTAGGATCAGATTTTATCTCTCTTAATAGATCTTCAGTAAATCTTTTAGTAAATTTTGGAAATTCCTCTTCTGCTTCCTTTTTGTATTTATCAAATAACTTGTATCCTTTACTTTTGAATAAGGCCTGCTTGACAATGTCCTTACCTGGTTTGGTGGATAAGAGAGCCTCCTTGCTAAAGATGGATTCGTCCTTACTACTCACACAATGGCACAACTTTTTTGCTATTTATGCATTCAGTCTCTTTTTTATTACTCCAAATAAATTAGGACTTGAGAGAGGAAATCTGTGAAAACAATTGAAATTTTAGAAGAGGCTGCAAAGAGAGTACATAATAATGTAAAACACCTTGCAGGTACAAAAGAATCCGGTACTGACCATGGACTTGGTGCAGGTGGAGACATATCACGCAGAATTGACATTGTTGCAGAAAAAACTGTTTTAGATTATCTACGTGAAATAAATTTTGAATGTACTGTTTTTGGAGAAGAGTGTGGCATGGTAGAACTATCACCAAATCCAAGAGGATTTATCATAATGGATGCAATAGATGGGTCTACTAATGCAGTAAGAGGCTTACCGTTCTTTTGTTGTTCACTTGCATTTACACCAGAAGATAGACTGAGTTCTGTTACAGATGGAGTAATAATGGATCTACATAATGGAGATTTGTATTCAGCATCAAAAGGCAAGGGTGCATACATGAATGGAAAAAAGATTCAAGTGCATAAAGAAAAGCCAATCTATTTTGTTGTAGGAGTTGACATTTCAGGAATTTCTGCAGATGCTTTACCCCAATTAGCACCAATTCTTTCAGCATCAAATCATGTAAGACATTTTGGAGCTGTAGCCCTTGAGCTTGCAATATTTGCTCGCGGGCTAGTGGATGTTTTTGTAGATCTAAGGAGAAAATTAAGAATTACAGATGTTGCTGCAGGATATCTTATTGCCTTGGAGGCTGGCGGATATGTTGTAGATGAGAACGGCATGCCCCTTGATTCAAACCTGAGTTATGATAAGAGAATCTCGTTCATAGCAGCTGCAAATAAAGAAACACTTACTGATGTCATGAAAAAACTTGGTTTATCACCTAA
>JAJSDS010000164.1 GCA_028580875.1 Nitrosotalea sp. | reverse complement strand
CGGCCCAATCGTTGTTGCAAAACAAGACCTTAGTGTAGAAAAATTACAAAAATCCAAGATTGCAATTCCAGGAAAACTTACTTCGGCATTTCTTTTGTTGGAATTAATGATTGGCAAGTTTGATTATACAGAAATGAAATTCAGTGATATCCCAGACGCAGTTGCAAGCGGTGCAGTGGATGCAGGACTTGTAATACATGAAGGACAGATTACATATGATCAGAAAAATCTAGTGAAATTGCTTGATGTTGGTTCATGGTGGAGAGACAGCACAGGTGGTCTTCCAGTTCCGCTTGGAGTCAATGTCATGAGCAATCATTTCGGAATTGATGTAATTAAAAAGTTTGACGAGTTCTTTCGCGAATCAATTGTATACGGCATGGCAAGACCTAGTGAAGCATTAGATTATGCAATGCAGTATGGCAGGGGACAGTCAAAGGAAACAATTGACAGGTTTGTTCGGATGTATGTCAACGATGTAACAATAGAGATGGGCGTGCTCGGAGAGCAGGCAATCAGGAACTTGTTCCAGTTTGGAATAGAGAAGGGCTTTGTTCCGGAGTTTAAGCTTCGCATAGCTTAAGTTATTTACTGCCCATCAGAAATTAGTTCAATGGACAAGCGTGTCTTTGCACTTGGAATTGCAATGCTAGTGGCAGGCTTTTCAGTTTACGGATATCTAAATGAAAATGTGCCAACAGGTAAGACAGACATGACACAAGATGAGATAAACGCACTAAACGAGGCCGAAGTTGTCAATGCAGGATTGAGTAACATTGCAGGACTTGTTGGAGGATTAGGATTTTTCATAGTTCTCATAAGCATCGGATTAAAACGCAAAAAGAAGGGCGGCGAAGGAAAGCCAGTTACGCAAAAGCCTGCAGAGATTTAGAACTAGCACCATATTTCAGATACAGCGATCAAATTGTACTATGGAACAATCTTTCGAATAATTTTATAATAACTTCCTCGCTATTATTTATCACTATGAATGATACCGAGGTAACCGCATTTGACAAATTGTGCAGCAGCATACTAGACATCAATACTAACATACAATCAGTTTCCATAATCAACAAGCATGGAAAGGCAATAGAGAGAAAGACCAGTGATGATGCAGACCCGCAAGTGACTGGACAGAAAATTGATATGTTTTTCATGCAATGCGTACTAACAATATCAATGGGAAGAGATTTTGACGAAGAGTTTGGCGAGATTGGCTATGTCCACATTGACAGAAAGAACTTGTCAATGTTTTCATTTCCAGTACTTGACCACGTTGTTCTTGTCACAAGCAAAGCAGCAATTAGTCCAATATCTCTTGCCAAAAAGATATCAAGTACAATAAATCGATTCAAAAAGTCACAGCATATGGATACACACAGTCCTGAGGAATCAAGCGATTCACAAAAGATAATCCAACTTGCCTGATCACAAGTAAGAAAACTAGTAGTAAGTCAGTAAAATAGATTTTAGAATTTTTTTAATATTTTGAAGAACGTATCTCTCTGAGCAGGTTCTCGTCCAATCTCTTTTATCATGTTTGCAAGCTCGATTATCGAAGAGTTTGTCCCCTTGCCTGCTGCCTTGTAAATTTCTTCAGAGAATGCAGTACCTACCAAGTCATTTCCACCATATGTGAGTGCAACTTGTGCAAGTTTCTTTCCCAGTGCAACCCAGTATACTGAGATGTTGTCAAGTTGATTTGCAAGCATAAGTCTTGAGACAGCAGTAATTCGGAGGTCATACGTAGAGGCACTCTCAGAAGTCACAAGACCCGTCTTCTCAAGTTCGGTATTATCAAGACTAAATTTCAACGGTATCAGTGTAAGAAATCCCTTGGTTCTCTTTTGGACTTCGCGTATCTTTACCAAATGATCAATTATGTGTTCAGGCTTTTCAATATGTCCAAAGAGCATTGTTACGTTACTCTTTATTCCAAGATTGTGTGCCTGTTCTATAGTATCAAGCCACTCTTGACCTGAGCACTTGCCGCGAACTATTTTATTTCTAACGTCGGGGTGAAAGAGTTCTGCACCCCCACCAGGCATCGTATCCAAACCAGCTGCCTTGAGTCTAATCAAGACCTCTTTGACAGAATTTTTTGTCAGACGTGCAATAAAAAATACTTCAGCAGCAGTAAGTGCTTTTATGTGCATTTCTGGATGGCTTTTCTTAATCGTCTTGAACATCTCTTCATAATATTCCAATGGAAGTTCAGGATGAAAACCACCAACAATGTGTACCTCTGTCGCACCCAGATTCTTGGCCATAGTAACACGGCCCTCGATATCTTTTGCAGTTAGAGTATAAGCATCAGATTCATTTCCTTTTCTGTAAAATGCGCACATTTGGCAACTTGCGGCACATACATTTGTGTAATTCATGTAGTATGATGCTGCAAACGTAACCAGATTTCCGACACTTTTTTGTCTAATTACATCTGCTGCCGCACCAAGCATGTAGAGATTATCATAAGACATCAATTCCATTCCGTCATCATAGGTTAGCTCTTCTCCTGCCATGGCTTTCTCTAGTGCCTTAGAGTCCTTGACTAGTTTTTCGAGCATGACATAACTTGAATTTGGTATCAATATAAAATTAACAGAGATTCGCTAGATTATTCTATACCACCAAAGGGTATGATCTTCATGAAACTGCACCATGTCGGAATAGTAGTGAATAACATCCAAGAATCACTTGGAGAGCTCAAAAGGTATCTCAGTTTTGAGACAACTAGTGCCATAATGCCAGTTGGGAGCCAAAAAGTCAACATCTGTCTCTTAAAAATAGGCAACCCATTCCTGGAGTTAATCGAGCCTGCATCTCCAGACTCTGGAATAAGCGAGTTTGCCAAGTCAGGTGGAGGAATACACCACCTGTGTTTTGAGGTAAAAGATATTGAATTAGAACTAGAATCACTTGCAAAAAAAGGCGCAGCCATTCTTGTAAATCCTGTCAAAGGTTTTGATGAGCGACGCATTGCATTTGTAGATCTTAATACAAAGAATACAAAGTGCGGCCTTGTCGAACTCTTGGAAATAATTTAGTTAATGTTTAATTTCAGGCCAGACCTGTACGAGATTGCAATTATGGAAATTATTGACACAATCAATGCAAGTGATGCAAATGGTCCAAACTCTGGCACAAACGTTGTGCTCTTTGAGAATACAATAGTGTGATTTCCGCTCTGGCCCTCCTGCCATACCATGTATACAACATTGCCTAGTGCAGCCATATCATTTTCATATGATTCTTTATTAGAGTGGCTCAAGTTTGTGGGGTTTTCAAATGTTGCACCCCCATCAGTACTTTTTGTAATCATTATGTCAAATTTTCCAGGAGTGCTATCAACCCAGCTTACATAGACATTTCCATCAGATGCAATTTTTGGCCATCCAGACGGACCAAAATTATTGCTCAGGTTTATTGGCGTACCAAAAGTATCTCCAGTGTCATTACTTTTTACAAAAAAGACATCGTAGTTTATTCCAGTCATTGTCTGTGTCCATACGACATAGATATTGTTCTTCCATACAGCAAACTGTGGATATCCAGAGTCGCCCTTTTGGCTGCTGATATTGACAGGTTTT
>JAJSDS010000163.1 GCA_028580875.1 Nitrosotalea sp. | reverse complement strand
TGAACAAGCACGAAAAAGCAAGGGCAAACTGTTTAACACCCCTGAAGAATTGATAGAGGATTTACACAAAAATGTGGTGGATGGTAAGAAAAAATCAGTTTGAAAAATAGTATAAACTTCCTGGCAGCGAGATAAGGAAGAAATCTGATGCAGGAATTTTAGACCTGGATGATGTTTCTTTTATACAAAATACGAATCGTGGTAAGAAGAATATCTCGTTCGTAAAAATAGCATCAAAAACCAAGTCATCAGTTTTGTTGCCCATATCTTTTATAGCTGATTTTCTTTTTTGTTTTAAATTATTTAGGCTGCCTAACGACCTTTTCTTTTTACAAACTTTCTTGATTATTTTTTAATACTGTGTTCCAGTGTTACTACCATTCTTAGTTATCCTGTATCTATTTTGTCTTTTTGAGCCTCGCTCATTATTTCTTTTCTTATTTCTCTAATGTCTTTTTCCACTGTTGATAGACTACTACCTACTTTTTGTGCAATTTCCTTTTGCTTGTAGCCTTCTGACAATAGTTTCCTCACCTGATTTCTCCTGCCACTCACTTTGTCCTGCACCACCAGTTCCTTTTTCTCTGTCAGCAACTTGACTGTGCCGCTGTTGAATTGTATCTGAGTCTTCTTTGTATTTTTGATCATTGTCATCAAGCCTAGGAATATCTCTCGCATCATTTTCATGAGTTCACTGGGCTGAGGACCTGTCTTGCCTGATTCCTCATATTTTTTTAGAACCTCATTGTAAAGTTCTATATCTTCTAGATGATGTCTGCTGTTTTGTTCAATTAGTTCGATGGCTTTCTTGACCGTCACGATTCTCCCTCACCTTTACAGATTCGCATTGCACCCCGTGCAATACTTTTGCCCATTGGGATCAACATCGTGGTCTTTCTTTGGATGCCTGCAAACTATCTTTGTCCTGTGCTGTTCCGGCAGAAGCTGCCTTTTGATTGACTGTAACCATTCAATGTCTTTCTCTAACATGCTTCCCATTGCTCTATCGAATCTGTTTGCAAGGTCACCGGGAATAGGTAGTGGCAATACCGGGCCTATCATTTTCATTTTGAGATCATGCTTGTCTTGAATCAAAAGATCAATGTGTGAAATAGCCTTCTTTACCGTCATGTATCATATTCAAAACGGTTCTACACAAATTGCTGGTAACTCTATAATCTTTCTTTTCTTACAATGTTATATTACAATCATGCATGATTCTAGTTACTTGTCATTCAAATAATGATCTGTCCCTGTCAAATTCTTTCAATCATGTACTTTTGCAATAGTAGACTCGTTTCATTTTGACTAAATTCTACGGTACCATTACAAGTGAGAAAATTCTCACTCAGGATGGTACCTGTTTTAACCCTTGAGTCATAGAACCTGAGAGATCAGAAATCAGTTCCATCCCAGCTACATAATTTTCCGTCTTAGGGTGGAACTAGAAAATGAAAACTCTTCTAATTGGAACTAAAACTAGTACAGTATAGTACCTAATCCCATCGGATTCAAACTATTGGAAATATGGATCTGAAATTACATTGTGTTAATATCTGGATCCTCCTAGACTCAACCAAAGTAGAGCAATATTGTACCGGAACTTATCAGATTAGGCAAATAGTGTTTAAACTAATTCCTGAAATTTGTTGTGGTCTTGGGGGGAGTCAGACTTGTGAAAATCAGAACCTTACAGGACATAAAAAAAAGTGGCAACTATCCTGATTGTTCTTAATGTTTTTTAGTCAACTGCAATCCAGTGGTCTAAAATAGAAATTATTGGGAGAGTAGAGTTTTCAATAAAGGTCACCAGATTATGGATGTGGAATGTTAGGCGAAACACAGTTGCCTTTAACCCACCCTGTAGCATTCGACCACATACCGCAGCCAAATCCGTCAGGAGGATGAGGGAATTTGTGGTCCACTGTTTGTTTTATTGTTCCGTTATCTGCATTGTCAGTAATGTTATCTGCCCACCCTCTCTCAATTAGTTTTTGAGCAGTATCAGGTTTTACACAGAAAGAAGAACCGTCTTCTGCTTTCAATACAGATACAAATCCTGTGTTACATACTGATTCGCCTGTAACTGTAACCACAGGTTCTGTGTTACATCCATTTAGCATACTAAATGCAGGTCCTATCTCTGGTAAGTTAAGTATGGGAGAGAGTTTGTAGGTTCCCGGTTGCAATGCTTTGATTGTCATGGAAAATGGAACTCTTGAGAATTGTGTAACATTAATCATTTTCTCACTTGGTTCTGTTGACACCACAATCCATCTTGCATGTGGAGACGGACTTGAATGAATCGAAAGATATCCCTGTAAATCTTGTTGTACCATCATTGTGATATTTCCAGTTATTATGATTGTGTCTCCAGTTTGAACTGATTGGCTTGAAAAATGAACATCATCTAATCTTCCAAAACGTGGTGGTATTCCAGTACATACTCCATGTGCAGACGCTAAAGGTAACAATGGTGCGACTATTAGCCCAACAAGACATAATGAAAATAGAGTTTTCAAACGATGTTATTTATTCATCTTTCAAACTTTAAAAAACTGGCGTAGATTCTCTCAGTAAGATCCTTCCAGAACTAAGCCTACTCTGCATTTCTGAACAAATATTTTCTAATCAACTATGAAACGCAAGTCTTAGTCCCTTAGCCAATTTTCAACCATAATTCATACAATAAATTCAAACAGACAAATTGGTAGCAATGTTTTTTATGAATTGCGCGAGGTTTTTTGTATGAGTACAAAGATCCTCCTTTCCATTCCAATCTTTGTCGTACTTTTAGCCGTTGGAGCGTCGCAACTGGCTCATGGTGATTCCTCGGGGCAGATCCAAGACAATAGCCAAATCTCAATATCTAGTCCTATGATGGTGGACGCCACAGGCCATGCCATCTCAAGCTTTCAGGTCGGTCAACAGATAGGAATCCAGTCTATGCTTACAAACCATGAAGCACACGATCAAAGGTTTGCATATGTTGTTGAAGCCATGGATAAGAACCATGTGTTAGATTACTTTGAGGGCTTTTCAGCATCCATGTTAAACAATCAATCCTTTACTGCAACCCAAGTCTGGACACCAAGAGAGGCTGGCAATTATACAGTTCAAGTATTTGTCTGGGACAACCTAGCCTCTGCAGCTCTCCTTTCAGATGTAATGGAAAAACAGATCACAGTACAAGCACCAGAAGATGCTTCTGTACCAACAACAATTCAAAAGTCATCCGAGTCAGAGATTTGGTTCGAGTATACCCCGGTATGTTGCAATGGTACTTCATGGGAAAAATATCCCTCTCCACTTCCTGAATTCCTTAAAATAAAAGATTACTTCAACAGTTTTGGAATTACAGTAATTAAATCAATGCAGACACATGCCAACTGTGACTACTGCACAGAAATTAATGGCAAGCCCCTAGATTATTCATATTATTTGTTAGTCCCTTCATCTGATGAAAATAAGATGCTTAATCTCGGATTCAAAAAGGTAGATGCAATACCTTCAGACGTTTCTACTGCGGGTATGTAAGATCAGTAAAATTGCCAGATTGTTGTTTAAAAAAACTGGTGTAGATTTCCACTGTAAGATTGTTCCACAAACCTAATTATCATAAATCGTTTTAGTTATTTATGGAGAAATTGAAGATTGTATTA
>JAJSDS010000162.1 GCA_028580875.1 Nitrosotalea sp. | reverse complement strand
AGTAATGCGCTCATATCTTTATACAGTGTAACACTTGGCCAGATTCTAAGCAATGTTCCATTTGTCAACTTGTACAACTACATCATGATTGCAAACGGGTTTACAGGTGCACATGTTGTACCATGGATGATGCTTGCAGCGTCAAGCACCATATCTGGAAATCTTACCATACTTGGGGCTGCAAGCACTGTTATCATTATCCAGGCAGCAGAGTCAAGAGGTGTCAGAGCTTTTTCCTTTCTTGAATTTCTCAAAATAGGCAGCATTGTTACCATGGTTAATTTGGCAGTATACTATTTGTTTTTGGCAATTTTTTGATTGTATATTTTAATTGATTTTTGTAGGTCTGGAATCTGTTGTACGGTATTTTTCTGAAAAACTAGAATTCTATGAGACAACCCTTATTGGATACCATGACGTATTGATATCATGGTGATGGCACTTGAAACTCACCATGTGGATATCTCCCACCGTACACTAGGCATTGCAGATTATATCATAACAGAAGATTTGCCAAAAATTGTTTCCAATCCTGATTCTGTCACCATTGCAAGTATAATGACGCGAAATGTTGTAAGTATCGACCATACCAAAACCGCACATGATGCTGCTGAAATAATGCTTGAAAAAAAGATTGGAAGTGTCATAATTACTGCATATGGCAAGCCATTTGGTATAGTAACAGAAAGAGACCTGGCAAGAATAATGGCAATCATCGATATACCTAGCAACTGCCTCATCCTGAGTTTTCTTGCATCAAGGCCGCTTGTTTGTGTAAACACTACTTGTACAATTCAGGAGGCTGCAAGTATAATGGCGCAGTACAACATTGACCATCTTCCTGTGCTGGAAAATAACAAGATTGTAGGAATGGTCACAACGCATGACTTGGCAATGTACTTGCTTTATGCGTAAAATGATATTGTGATTTAATTTTTAACCACTAGTGTTATCATGAACAATTCATGCATATTTTTTTTCAAATACAATCTACAATATTTTTTTGTATTATAATCCACTTACTAACAGTTAATCTGCTTTCCATTTCATCCCTTCTATGATTATATAGTATGTAGACGCAACACAAACGAAAATGACAAATCAAAAAGTTGCAGTTGTTACTGGCAGCTCAAGCGGAATTGGATATGAGACAGCACTTGCACTTGCAAGAAATGGTTTTCGCACATTTGCAACCATGCGAAATCTTGACAAGGCAAAAACAATATTGGATGTTGCAAAAAAAGGGAAACTCTTGTTGCACGCCGTAAAACTTGACGTAACAGATGACAAGTCTGTAAACGATGCAATCAAGACTGTAAAGTCTGATGCAGGAAGAATTGATGTACTTGTAAACAACGCAGGCTATGGCCTGATGGGAGGTCTTGAGGATTTATCCATGAGTGAGATAAAGGCACAATACGAGACAAACGTCTTTGGCCTGATACGCGTAACCCAGGCAGTTCTGCCTATCATGAGGGCGCAAAAAAGCGGTACTATTGTAAATGTTAGTTCAATTGGAGGAAAAGCTGCGCTGCCATTAATGTCGCCATATATTGGAACAAAGTTTGCAGTAGAAGGACTCAGTGAGTCCATTGCACTTGACCTGGAACCATCTGGGATACGAGTTATCATAATAGAGCCTGGTGCAATCAAGACAAGCTTTGACACAGGAGCTGTAGTTGCCAAAAAGACACAAGACCCAAGCTCACCATACTATGCTAACATGCAAAAGCTGCAAAGCTCTCTGGGTACCATATTGCAAAACGCCACACCGCCTTCCCGTGTTGCAGATGTGATACTTGGTGCTGTAACTTCGTCTTCTCCAAGCTTGCGTTATACTGTAGGCGATGATGCTGCACTGCTTGCACAAAAAAGAAGAGAGCTGCCAGACTCTGAATTTAAGAAACTTGTTTTAGAGTTTTTTAAATGATGAAAGAGACCGTTTGTTTTTTTATTTGAAAGATCCTTGTAACCTGGGAATTGAACTCCCGTTACCTGCTCATGACTAGTAAAAATTCCTCAATCTTGCCAAGATTTCTGAACCCATCCAGGTCTTTTTTGAGGGATACTGTAATCACGTTTCCTGCCTTGTCAAGTGTATCAAGTATTTGACGCAGATATTGTGGATTGTCATAGCAGTCCTTTATGGAACAATGGTATTTTTTCCTCAGGGTGTCTGTGACGTTTTCATAAATTAGTTTGCCAACATCCAAAAGTGCCTTTTCTATGGCCAGGCTGACAAGTACCCTGTGAATCTCGTCGTTGTCTTTATGCATTATACATATTGTATAAAATGATCTTATTTGAATGAACACAAACAATGTTCTTGATTCATGATTTTAGCTTCTTTTTCATGTCCTTGATCTCTTTTTTCCAAATTGAGATCTGGGTGAGTTCTCTGAACATCTCGTCAACTTGGGCAAGTTTAGAGTACAACTCGCATATCTGTCGGTCTGTCAGGTCTTTTCTATTTGGTGTCTTCTCATAGGTCACAAGCGTATTCTCTATGAATGTCCACATCTCTGCTATTGTCCTGCCATTCCAATCTGCTACTATGGTGTCAGAGTTTGCCTTGTGTGCCAAAAGTACCCAATTTTGTAGTTGACAAGCTGGTAATTATTGTTAACTGTTTGGTAACTTGACTATGATGTATGATCCACAATTTCAAACCAGGAAAAACATGTCAGTTTTTAAATGGATAAAATGTTATATTTTTACATGAAGATGATGATTTTACTTGGTGCACTCCTTGCAGGTATCTTCTTGCTTATCGTATTCCACTGAACAAGTTTAATTTTTGTCATGCTGGGTAAAATATAATGGAATGTCCCAAGTGTGGCTCGCCAATGGATAAATCAGTCAAAGATTCAAAGATAGTATACACCTGCTTTTGTTGCAATTGTACCATACAACAAAACTAGTTAAATCAAAGATTGTATCATCATACCCCTGTTGTGAAGTTTGACGAGTTTTGGGGAATGGTATCTTCTGAGCTGGTACAATCCCAGCAGTTTGCAACCCAGACCAAGCCATTTTCTGCCAAGTATTCTGGGGGAAGGATACTGGTTACCACAAGTGATGCCGTGTGGCCAATTGAGCGTTCCACTGTGAGGCAGGTTTGGATCAAGGCTCTATCCATGCATGAGAAGATGAGGTTTGTTCATACAAATTACTCCCATGAGGGTATCCGTACCTCGTCGTATATTATATCACTACTGAAGCACTTTGTTGCAGACGAGTCCAAGATGGAGTGATGATATACTCTTTCAACCCTTAAATCGCATCCTCTAAGGGAAATATTGTATGACATCAAACAGTGAGATAATAATGAATCTAGACAATCAATATTTGATTGATGTAAATAAGACAATTCTTGAAAGATATGCGAAAATAAAGAAAGTCAAGGTATATGTTGGAACTATTGAAAAAAATATTGAACGTGTAATTCCTATGGTAAACAATGTGGGCAATTCTGGAAATAGAAGTGAAGATCTGATTGAAAAAGCAGCATATGTGATGGCGGTTATTCCATGGGTTCAAGCATTCTTGGATAGTAATAGAAGAACGGGGATTATCGCTGCAGGTAAATTTTTACGTGATAATGGATATGAATTAGAGATTGATCCAGACAACGAGAATTTGGAGTTGAGAAATATGTTAAGTGAGATCAAAAAACAAAGTCAAACCTTAAACCAAAACATCATGAAGCAGTTGTCTTTTTATATT
>JAJSDS010000161.1 GCA_028580875.1 Nitrosotalea sp. | reverse complement strand
CCGTGAGTGTAGACGGATGGATACGAGTTACAACTCCAGAAATAACGCAATCTACTGTTACTACACCGCCAATTGAAAATTATACAATCAAACTGGCAAAAAGCACAATTCCAGTACCCATACCTATGCATGAAGGACTAGTCAATGGAAAAACTATCTATTACGTAATAACTGATTCAAGCAATAACCTAGTAGCTAGTACTATCTCAAGCAACCAAAACTGGAAGGTACAACTATCCCCAGTATTAGCTCATGTTCCGTCTATCTCATATGGAAATATTTTCATCTTTGCCAACGGGATTGCTGGAAATGGAACACATGGATATCAAGATGATGTGTTGTCGTTTACACCTTCTGACAAACAATACAGTCCATTAAACAAAGTAATCGAAGTATCATGGAATGTAGGACGAGGACCATTTATTCTCAATTCTACCAAAACAATTCTTGATGCAAACATGACAGGAAAAATAAAACTGACTGTTACAGACACAATTCTGAATACTCCCGAAATAATTTGGGATGGAGGTGCATTAACTGTAAGAACCAGCAAGATACTGTCAGATGAAACATCATATCAGGACGGACAAGTACTTGATGTCAATGTGGATAACATGACAGCTACCTTTGTAGGACACAGGGGATGGGGACCTGATGGAAAAACAATATACTATATCATCACCGCAGGAACTCCTGAAGGACCAGCACAGACAATGAAAATCCAAAATGTACCTTTGCTTTCAATTCTTGATTCATCAGCAAGGGATGTCTATCAATTTACTAATGGCTTACAGGGCGCAGGGCCATTTGGTTACCAGGAAGGAATTTCTAGTACACAGCCAGGAGATTCTACTTACAGCCCCATCTGTAAAATTTCAATAGTAGCTTGGAATGATCCACACAATGTAAAAGTTCTAGAAAACAAAAATGACATCGAGTCTGAAAAATCAGCAGGCAACATCACTGTGCAAGGAGCAACAACACTTGGCAAGAATTACATCCTTGATTGTCCAATTGTAAATCCATAAAATCATCAAAAGGGATAAATTTACTTTAAAAATCTCCTAATGTGAATGACCGGTAAATTGTTTATTGTAGGTGTAGGACCAGGTCACCACGATCATATGACTTTTCGAGCAAAACAGGCAATTGAAGAAAGTAATACAATTGTTGGTTATGAGACATATGTCAATTTGGTTGCAGATCTAATAGAGGGAAAAGAAGTTCACAGATATGCAATGACACAAGAGGTAGAAAGGGCACATCAGTGCATTGATCTTGCAAAATCTGGAAAAATAGTTTCACTTGTTTCAAGTGGAGATCCTGGAATATATGGAATGGCTGGTTTGATTTATGAAATTTTAGCAGAAGAGGGATGGGACAGAAAAGCTGGTCTTAATGTTGAAATAGTACCAGGAGTTTCATCGCTTAATTCTTGCGCTGCACTAGTTGGCTCTCCGCTTATGACAGATTTTGCTGTAGTGAGCATGAGTGATCTACTTGTTCCTTGGGAGATTATTACAAAAAGAGTAGAAGCAGCAGCTCAAGGTGATTTTGTTATTGTGATATACAATCCTGCAAGCAAGAAAAGAATTCATCAATTACAAGATACAAGAAAACTTCTTCTAAAATATAGATCACCTAATACACCAGTAGCAATTGTAAAGGGAGCATTTAGAGAATCAGAAGAGATTGTTATGACAGACTTGGAAAACATGGAGGAACACAATGACAAGCTTGGCATGATTACTACTGTGATAATTGGTAACTCTTCGACTTTTATGTACAAGGACTTGATGATAAATCCACGTGGTTATACATCAAAATATAATATTGTAGAACCGCAACAAACAAGAAAATAGCATGGCACCAGTCCAGATAGGACTAACCTTGCCTCAGGGATGGCTAGATGAATTTCCTACTGATAATGCTCATGAACAATTTCTGTTTTCAAAAGATGTTGCATTAACTGCAGAAAAACTTGGATTTGATGCAGGATATGTCTATGATCACTTTGTTTCACATCCATCAAATAACCGCACCAAGACTTTGCTTGAGGCCTACACTGTTCTTTCTGCAATTTCTGCAGTAACATCAAAACTAAGGATAGGCCAAATAGTTACCTCTAATTCCTTTAGACACCCTCCGCTTTTGGCAAAAATGACATCTACACTTGATGCAATTAGTAATGGAAGACTAGAGTTCGGCATCGGGGCAGGTTGGTTTGGATATGAATACAATTCCTATGGATACAAATTCGATGATCTAGAAACACGAGTAGAACAACTTGATGAATCTCTCACTATAATCAAAAAGATGTGGCAAAATCAAAAATCAAGCTTCAAAGGAAAACATTACTCTATCAAAAATGCTATCTGCAATCCAAAACCTGTTCAAAAACCACATCCACCAATTATGGTAGGTGGAGCAGGAAAGAAACTCATGAAGGTTGCAGCAAAACATGCCACTAGATATAATCATCCATTTGGAACGCCTGAAATTTTAGACGAAAAAATAAAACTCCTAAAAGAGAACTGCAAATTAATCAAAAGAGATCATAAAGAAATAGAAAATTCTGTATTGCTAAGAATCTTAGTTGGCAAAGATAGTGATGATGTAAAAGACATCATATCAAAATTAAAAAAGAAAAACGAATCTATCGCAGAGTTTATCATCCGTTCAAAGGATAGCATTGCATTAGGAACCCCTGATGAGGTAAGCAATTACCTACAACAATATCGAAAAATTGGAATAACTTACTTTATTGTGAATTTTATAGGCTTGTCAAAATCACTTGATATGTTATCACTGTTTTCACGAAAAGTACGGCCAAATCTCAAGTAGTTTTCTTTATTGCCTCTGAAAGTTCTTCTGTTAAAACAATTTTTTCTCTTATTGGTCTGATTATATCAGTGACATATTTGGATACAGTAGCCTTTAGATCAGATGGATGCAATTTTTTCTGTGCAAAATCTGTCTCTAAATCTTGGTAGCTTGTATAAGTAACATTGCCACCAAATTTATCCGGACGCTCAACAGAAAATTCTTTGAATTCGTGAAAAATAATATGTTTTGAGATCTCTAGCACTGGATTTTTATCTACAATTCCTTCAGGACACCATGCTTTTTTGAATTTTGAATTAATTTCTTCATCTGTGTCATGAATAAATATTCCCGATGCAGATTTTGACTTACTCATCTTACTTGAAATAAAATCTGAATCAGAATCTGAAGCAGGTTCTGGTTCACCCAGTCCTGCAAGAATGTGGTGATGGACTGCAACAGGCACCTTCCACTTCATTTTTGGGAAAATTTCTCTTACAAGCATGTGGATCTTTCTTTGATCCATTCCAGCATGCACTATATCCAAATCCATAGTATGAATGTCTACAGCCTGCATTGGCGGATAGAAAAGTTGGCCAAGATCAATCTTGTCCTTCTCTGTACTTCTTCCCATTATTGTAAGAGAACGCATTGTACGCTCAAGTGACATGTTCTTTGCAAACTTGACAAGATCCAGCCAATAACCTCTTCTTGATTCATAAAGTTGTGAGCCTTCTACAATCTCAACTCCTGGGCAAAACATCTTGAATGCATCTGCATAGTATTTTGATACCATGTGTATTTTGTCCCAGTCTCCTCCAAGTTTGTTGTTTAGGTACGTGTGCCAGTCTGCCAAAAATACTGTGCATTTTACTCCAGCTTTGATAAAATCATTTATTTTAAATCCTGTAAGTATAAGACTGCCCAAATGCATGAAACCGGATATCTCAAGACCAATGTAGTGTTTGGGCTGTGAATTTGTGTTAAAGAGATTCAATAACTCTTCTTGAG
>JAJSDS010000160.1 GCA_028580875.1 Nitrosotalea sp. | reverse complement strand
CCCTTCCCGAAAATCAATGAATGATGTTATTCCTTTTTTCATCATTGAAATGCATGAATTTTTAATAAAACTTGTTAGATGCGATTTATCAGAATTTTTGAGAATTTTTTGTTTGAATCCACTAACTGGATGTATCTTTTCTTCAACGTCGGAATCTATTCCTATGTCTTTTGCTATTGAATCTCCAATATGGGTATGCGAATTAATTAATCCAGGCATCATCAATAGGCCTTCACCATCAAGTACTGGCTCATCTTTGAGAGGCGAAAGTTTGAGTCCTATTTGTCCAATATATTTTCCAGAAATCTGTACGCTAGTATTTTGAATATAATCTAATTCTCTTCCATAAAAAAGGCTGATGTTTTTTATCAGCATGTTGTCTCAAGTATTCGTGTATCTTTTTTTCCAGAGTCTCTAAGTTCACGGATCTTATCTAGTGATTGAGTGGCCAATTTTGCAGCATCTCTTCCTGTTTTTGCTGTTCCAATTCCACAGTTAAAGGAAATGTCATATTTTTGTTTCACAATTTCAAGAAACTTTGTTATTTCGTCCTTGTTGAAGTCAGAGCTTATTATCATAAAGTTATCTCCACCCATGAAAAATGCAAGTGAGTTTCTTTGGAGGAAAAATTCTGACATTTCAGAATATAATTTTATAATAAGAGAAGATACTTCATATGGCGATTTTTTGGCAGAGACTGAAGTAGAGCCATCTACATCCATGTGTATAATCTGAACTAGATCAGTATCTTTTTGCAATTGCAGTCCAAAGATATTGTGATCCTTGCTCAAACTTGTATTAGATCGTCGTGCCTTGTCAGCATTGGAACTTGCTTCAAATGGAGTATTTCCTTGTCCAATAGACATTGACAAACCTAGCTCAAATAATTTTACCAGCTGTTTTTGAATCTCAATGTGATCATCAACTGAAAGACCATTGCTTATTACAAAAATTTCATCAAATCGATTAGGAAATGCAAGACAATTTTTTTGTGAAAATAAATTTTGTATTTCTTTATACAATGATGCTTGAAGCATCTGAAGTCTATGTTCCCTATCACTACCCAATGTCAAAGTCCATGGCCCATATCCAGTGATCTTGATAATAGTTAGTTGAATCATTTTCTGATTTTTTCCAATTCTTCAAATAGCTTCTTTGCAGCCTCAACGGCCCTCTCAGCAACTGGTCGTATTCGCTGGTGTGCCTGCCTATCACTCATTCCAGGTCCAGTTATTCCCAATGTAACGGGTTTATGATGTTTTATCGAAAGATCAGCTATTGTTTTTGCAGTAACATGTGAGATGAGTTCATCATGTTTTGTTTGTCCCTTGATTACGGCTCCAAGTGTTATCACAGCATCAACATCCTTTCTTTGTAACAGGGTATCAATCATCAGAGGCATATCAAATACTCCTGGTACTTGGGCGGTATACTTGATATTCATCTTCAATGCATTTGCCTTCTCTATTGCCAGATCAAGCATCTTGGAAGTTATTTCACTGTTAAACTCTGCTGTAACAATTGCTATATTCAAAATCAATGCTCCTTGGAGAATTTGACAAGTTCAGCGCCATCGAAATACGGTATTGCATTATCTTTGGCATATTTTTTTGCCTTGTCTGTAGATAATGCAGTATATGTTTGGGAGTCTAACATTTCACATATTGCAGTAACTGGTGAAAGTCCTGCAAGTTTCATTAAATAAATAGACATTTCAGTATGTCCAAGTCTACTTGATAACAATCCTTCAGAAGCAATAAGCAGTGGAACATGACCAGGTGTTTTGAAATTAGAATTGAAAAGAATTTTTTTGTCAGTATTCTTGTTTTTGTATAATTGAGCCATTTCAGAAATAGTGAATGCTCTTTCTTTATCTGTTATTCCAGTGAAAGTATTTTTATGATTAATTGAGATCGAAAATGATGGTCGATCTCCATAAGGTGCAGTGCCAATTATCATCTTTTTCAAACCCGCATCAAAATTTTGAGAACTGGAAAGAATTTCATGCATATAGTCTAATCCTATGTTTGATGCAAGTGCATGATTAATTGACATGCAAATAAGCCCTCCAGCATCCATACGCATGCGTGCTATATGTTTCGGAGTCACAAATTCTGCTGCAATTACCATATCTACCTCATTTTCGCGTTTACCTTCATCATGAAGTAGAATAAAATCGCCTCTCCTAAGAGATGAGAGTGCTTCATCTAAGGACATGATTGATCAGCTTTTCATTATTGTTATAAATCTTACTAGAAAATTGGTAACTACCAAAAAAGTAGTAATGGATTAATCTTCAGATAAAATATATTTTCCAAGAATGTCAGTTTCAATATTAACTTTGTCGCCAACTTTTTTGTAGTTTAGATTAGTTATTTGCATAGTATGTGGTATTATTGAAACTGAAAATTTATCCTTTAACACATCAACAACTGTCAGACTGATACCATCAACTGTTATCGAACCTTTCTTGATTACATGTTTTGATAATTCCTTTGGAAGTGTTATCCAAATTTGTATTTGGTTGGATTGTTTTTCAATCTTGGAAATAATACCAATACCATCTACATGTCCCAGTACAAAGTGTCCTTCAAGTCGTTCACCAATTTTGAGACTTCTTTCAATATTGACTTTATCACCACGTTCTAGAGATCCTAAATTAGTTTTCTTTATTGTTTCACCAACCATCTCAAACTCTGTAATTCCCTTTGAGATACTTACTGCAGTAAGACATACACCGTTTATTGCCACGCTATCCCCTATTTTTAGGCCCTTTGCAATTTTGCCAATATTGATTTTCATTTTTGCTGCGCTGCGATTATTTGTTTTTTTATCAAAGGATACAATATTTCCAAGTCCTTCAATTATGCCAGTAAACATGATTAACAATTCCTATTTGTGTCAAGATGATTTATGTTTATCAAATAACGAATGACATCGTACAATTTAGTCATTTTTTACTGAATTCAATAGGGCTGCAGCACGTTTGTAGTGTACTTCATCAATCATTTTACCATCAACCGTAGTAGCTCCTTTCTTACTTTTTTTGGCTAGATCATACGCACTCATAACTTTTTTTGCCCATTCTATTTCTGCAGAGGTGGGATAGAATACACCATGTACGACATCTACTTGATTTGGATGAATAATGCTTTTGCCTGCATATCCAAGATTTTTAGCAGAAAGAGAATCTTGCTTTAATCCCGGTACATCATCAAGATCTTGCCATATTGCATCAATTGCATATTTTCCTGCAGCTCTTGCATCAATGGGTATTTTTGCCCGAGAATATGTGGCACCTTCTGGATTTTTGGCATATTCCACACCAAGATCATTTAACAAATCAAATACACCAAAGACCAAAGCTGAGACTCTTTTGCTGCAAGATGCAATAGAATATGCATTTACAACACCCTGCGTAGATTCTATCGATGCCATAAGTTCTATGGGTTTTAGTTTACGTTTTCTTTCCAATCCAGCCATAACTTTTTCAATTTTTTTTATTTCATTTGCGGTGTTTACTTTTGGAATCACTATGCCATCAACACCCTTCTGAACAATTTCCAATAGATCATCAGGTATTATTCCAGATACGGGAGAATTGGTTCTTACATAAATTTCTGAGTGATATTCAGATCTATTTTTCAGTGCATTTTTTATTAGACTTCTTGCGGATTTTTTTTCTTCCAAGGGGACAGAATCTTCGAGATCAAAACATACAATGTCTGCTTGAAGAGATTTTGCTTTTTCTAGGAACCGACTATTATTTCCTGGAACAAACAAAAGACTACGTAAGAGTCTTGCCATAAATAGAAAGAGTTTATGGTTTGAGTAAGATT
>JAJSDS010000015.1 GCA_028580875.1 Nitrosotalea sp. | reverse complement strand
GGTAGAGCCAAAGTAAGGTCCGTAAAGAAGTCAATGTTAAGCTCTGCTAAAGAAAATCTAGAAAATGATCAAACATACTCACTTGATCCAAATCTTTCCATTATATCTGGTCTTGATGGTCTCTCTAAACAAAACTACCAAGACTTGTATGACAAAACTCCATGCCTGATGCGTTCTACAAATGTTGATGGAATAATCATTGCATGTAACGAGTTTTATGCAAAAAAACTAGGATATCAAAAAAATGAAGTTGTGGGCAAGTCCATTTATGAACATACTGCACAAAAGAGTGTCAAAATCCTAAAAAATGAAATGGAGCGCTGGAAGACAGCGGGTAAAATATCTAACGTAGAGATTTGGTTAAAAAGAAAGGATGATTCTACATTCCCAGTCTTATTATCGGGAACAAGCCTGTATGGCAAGAATGGAAAGTTGATTGGAAAAACATCTGTACTGATTGACTTGACTGAGGTATACAAGGCAAGAAGGATGCTTGACTCAAACCAGGGACAGATAAAAAAGCAGATTGACGAGCTGGAAAAATCAAACATGCTTCTTGTAAGGACTGAACAAAAATACAGGGATTTGTACGAAAACTCACCAGATCTATTCCGAACAATAAACCTAGAAGGAATAGTTCTTGACTGCAACAATTCTTACTGCAAATACTTGGGTTATGCAAAAAAAGAAGTGATTGGAATGTCGGTGTTTGATTTTGTGGCACCGCAAAATATTGCGGAATACACAAACTCATTTGAAGCATGGAAAGCCACCGGCCATGTCACAAATACAAAGGTCTGGCTCAAAAGAAAAGACAATTCAGAGTTTCTTGGGTTGATAAACGCCACTAATCTTTATGATTTTGATGGAAAACTGGTTGGAAGCAACACCACGATACGTGACATTAGTGACTTGTACGAAATACGAAAAACTCTGGAGGATAATGAAAAGAAACTCCAGCAACGAAATGCAGCACTAACCACTGCATATGACCACCTGCTAGAAACTGAACAAAGGTATAGAACTCTTTATGAAAAATCGCCTGATCTCTTGCGTACTGTTGACTTGAATGGCAACATCATTGATTGTAATGATGCATACTGTTACAGCCTTGGATATTCTAGGGAGGAGGTTATAGGAAAATCGTTATTTTCACATGTGGCAGAACAAAGTATGCAGGACATAAAGGATGCATTGGTAGAGTGGGATCGCACTGGCTTTATTGAAAATCGGGAAATCTGGCTCCAAAGAAAAAATGGCGATGTCTTTCCTACTCTGCTTCTCTCAACCAATCTTTATGATACCAACGGCAAACTCACTGGACGCATCGGTGCACTGCGCGACATGTCTGTCATTCACGCTGCCAAAAAAGAGATTCAGGAACACAAAACACAGAGGCTTTCTGCAATAGGGGAGCTGTCTGCACGTATTGCACACGACCTTCGAAATCCATTATCTGTGATAACAAATACTCTTGAAATAATTAAAATTCAAAATCCAAACCTGGAGGAAATAAACCAAGAAAAATTTGATAGAATAGAGCGAGCGGTAAAAAGAATGACTCACCAGATTGAAGAGGTGATGGAATATGTTGTACCACGTCCACTGGATCTTCAAAAGACCTCACTTCTTGGTATTATGAAGTCTGCAGTGTTAAATGTAAAAATAAGCGAAACTGAAATCCATCTACCACCAAATGATCTAAGTGTAATATGCGACGCAGAAAAACTTGAAATCGTCTTTACAAATCTTCTGTTAAATGCAACACAGGCAATGAATAACTATGGAAAAATATTTCTCCGAATAAAAGAAAGTGTGATAAACAATGGTCAAAACAAAAATTTTGCTACTATAGAAATAGAAGATACCGGTCCTGGAATTCCACAAAATCTGCTGACTAAAATATTTGATCCATTATTTACAACAAGACAGATAGGGACTGGCTTGGGACTGGCAAGCTGCAAAAATATTGTAGAAAAACATGGAGGTCATATTGATATTAAAACCAAAGTAGATCATGGCACTACATTTATCATAAATATACCTAAACAGGTTCTCTAGTCTAAGTCAAACTGATATTATTCCAGCAAACCCTAGAATGATTCATCCGTAAAATCTAAAAACACTAGATCTTCAAATTCTGTATGAAGATATCTTATCTTGTTTTCGGAATTGTATTTATCACTGTATTGACAATTGTACCAAACACATTGGGTGCCACAAGTTCTGGTAAAAATGTAATACTTGACCAGTTTTCGCTCAAAGTAAACCAGACATCCTCTGAACCTGCAAGCATTAGTGTAAAGTTTCTAAATGTTACTGGAGATTCTAGGTGCCCATTAGGTGTAGCATGCATATGGCAAGGAGACGTCACTGTTGTTGTGAATATGATGAAAAACAACCAAGACATGGGAAACTTTAACCTGATTAATGGGCTTGGTGACAAAAACGCAACAGCACAGATTGCTAGAGGTTATTTCTTACAACTAGTAAAAGTTGAACCATATCCATCAAATGGTATGCATATACAGCTTTCAAACTATACTGCCACGTTTACACTATCGCAAGCAGGACAGCTATCTCCATTGAAACAATTTAAGTCCGGAACAACTGCACAGGAGGTAGTGTGCAATACAGGACTTGAACTTGTCATAAAATCTGAAGATGGTTCTCCTGCATGTGTTTCACATTCTGGTGCGTCTGTATTGATGGAAAGATGCTGGGCAATCATGAATACGACTGTAAACAATTCTTCCTAATTGGAAAAATCTCTGTTACTGTATATTTTCTAGTTTCAAACCTTTCTTGAGTATGTTGATCTTCTCAATCTCTTGAAATATCATATCGATTTCATATAGTTTTGAGTATATTGAAAATACCTGCTCATGGCTTAGAACTGATCTATCTGGAACTAGCTCATTAGGTTGCATCATCTCGTCTATGAATTTCCACATTTTCTCTAATGATGGCTTTTCATGCGACATTCACAATAACTTGTTTTTTTATACTATTATAACAAGCCAAGATTATCAATCCTGATAATAAGATTTTAAAAATTGGAACTTAAGACCAAAAACGACTAGTATTTTGGTGACAGCTCCAACTGATATGGTTCCTCCGGCATAGTATTTAGATCATACTCACAAATCCTACGTTTGCCTTTTAACAAATTCATGTCAATTACAATTTTTCAACAACTGTCTTGGATTGATTGGTATAAAGTTGCAAACGTCTGCATTTTGAATATTTATGCACAATTGGTATGGTTATATCAGTGATAAAATTTAAAATCAAATTAGTACAAGATTCTGCGTGGCTAAACTAATCCAGATCATGTGCGTAAAAAAAGATGGCACATTTATCACTGAAATATCAGGAACAGTTGCAAATCCAACCGACGGAAAGCCAGTTCCAAAACTGTTCGAGGCTTCAGAAAGACCAGCTGATTTGTGGTTTAGATTTCAAAATGGAAAGGAGGACATGATAGTGGTTCAGACATATCTGGATAATAGAACGGGTAAAAAAATATCGCATTTTATTCTGGCTGATCCTGACAAACGCATAAAGAACTACCTAGAAAAATTCCAACCTTGCAAATAATATTTTTTTAGAATGGAATTTGATGTCTAGTCCCCTTCTGGGAATTGGTAAAATGTTGGCATGCTTTGTGGCACATCGCCATATACCAAAACAATCTCGTCGTGTGCATTCATTGTTGTACTGACCATGTCTGTGCTTACCAAGTTTCCATTCACAAAGATTTCTGGTTGACTGGTAGATGTTGGGTATCCACTACCTGTTGCCTTCCAAATATTCATGAATTCTCCTAATGTGAAGGCTCTTTCTTTTGGAGATTCCATGTGAACTATGCCATCAGGTGTGTGTGTATGCAACCAATACAGGCAAGTGTTTTCCAGTCCTATTTGTGCAGGAACTGCAGTATGCTGACCATTGATAAAAACGTCCAAGTGTGAATGGATGTGATATGTTGTATATTCTTGGGTCTCACATGGTATCCCATCAATTGATGCAAAACTTGTATCAATAGTATTGTCTGACTTGTGTAACGCATAAGCCACACCAGCTATTACTGCAACAATTATTCCAAGTGCAATGAACTTGTTTCTGTTGGGAGATGGTTTTGACTTGATTTCCTTTGGACTATCTTTATCTTTTTTTATCTTGGTCATATGCTATACTAGTACACGTTTTCAAATCAAGTATTAATGTATTTCAAAATTATGAAAGAAAGTTTTCATGAACATTAGATCATCTTGTCGCTCTTGGTGTAAAAATGCATGATGGCAAGCCCAACTAATGCCGATGCTGTAGTCATCGTAAATCCAATGGCGGGAAATGAAATCATCAATGGCATAAACGATGTTCTTCTGTCTATCATGTTTGCTGCCATGTTCAAGAATAATGACTTGAACATTACTTGATCATCGCCCTAAGTTGTTCAGGGGTTGCGTTCATGATCTCTTCTTTTGTATATCTCTTGTTTAGTTTCTTGTTTATCAGTACAATGCTCATTCCTCGTGGTATCTCTCTTCTTGAGCTCAAAAATCTCAAGTATTGCTCCTTTTCATCAAGCGTGCAAAACACGGTCTCATAATTACTAGAAACCCATATCTCTTCAAATGCCTCTTCAGTCATGCTCATCATGCCCTAACTACGCTTGAGAATCTATAAGGAATTGCGACACATTGTTCAGTAACAAAGTTACTTGCATTATATGCAATTTTGATGCCTCTTGACAAGGATGGCAAAAGAGAGGATTTAGTGAATTTATCTTTTAGTAAGGAATCCTACGTTTCTTTTTTAATTATATTCTGCGATATTATAGCCAGGCAAACGGGAAGATCTCTTGTGAGGCATAGAACCCAAATCCATCCCCATTTGATGTGAACCTGTTTGCCCTAATTATCTCTTATATTGTATATGTGGTGTCTTGATGTGATGCCTGATCTTGATGATGTCACAAAGGCAAAGATAGTTGCATTGATTTTAGACAAGAAAACAGAGCAGGCTCTAGAATATCTAAGTAAACTGTACAACGTTGATACGCCACAAATTGTTGTTGGTACGATAAAAAAGAAACGACGAACAGTCTATGCTGTTTATGTTGTACAAGAAAAAAAGATCTATGCATCAACCTCTGAGATATTTTACAACCCGTTTGTTATTTTACATGAATATTACCATCACATACGTTCAAAGCTTGGGACTCATCGTGGTTCTGAAAAACATGCAAACATGTATGCCCAACAATTCATAGACTCTTACATGAGCATAGTAGAAAAATTAAATCGCAACAAGTCTGTTGTGGAATGAAATTTTTTTACCAAAGTCTTATCAAGAAGTTTTTCTTAAATTGTTCATGATGTATTTGCAACTAACAATGCTTGTAATGTTTGTCATAATATCATGTTGTTCTGTCTTGATTGCAAATGCATATGCATCAAACACCAGTTATTCTCCAATTGTCATATCCCGTGATCCATCAAGTCCACTGGTCAATATCCTAATTCATGCACCTGACTTTAATTCCAATTCATATGGAATTGACACAATAGGAGAAGATGGAAGCACTATTACGATATCTACAAGAGAGTCAAGCATCAAGTATAGACTGGCAGAAACAGGGCCTGACACTGGAGACTTTGCAGGCTATGTCATCTTGTCTTCTTCAACATCCCAGTGCTCACCTGTGTGTGGTCCCACGGATGGATATTTGGCAGCAGGTGGTGATGATGCAATTACTGTATCATTCTCATATCCTGATGGGCAAACTATCTCTTCCACCTCTTCTGGCCAGGCTCCAATTCCGGCAAGTCCTAGTAGTACAGTGCCTGAATTTCCGCTTGCAGTATTTGGATTGCTTGCAGGTATGGTATCATTAGTGGTAATTTCCAAAGCGAGATTTATACACTGAAAACATGTCTTGCTTGAAACATGGAAAACAAAAAGAAGACAAAAAATGCGCAATGCAAAAGGTGTCTGAATAAATTCCAAGAAAAAGAGATCTATACTATTCAACAGTTCCAGTATAGAAAATCTCCTCCATATGACTGGACAAAAGAATTCTTTTCTATAATGGAAATCGGAGAATGGGATTCTTTTTGTGAAGACTGTGTAAACTATTATGGAAAGATATCAAATAATATATGGCTAAAATACTGCAACTAGTTATTTTAGATTTTTTTCAAAAAATGATACTGTCTTATTCCATGCATCAATTGTCTCCTTTGGTGCATAGGTTGCACCTGATGGATTTGCAAATGCATGCCCTATTCCGGGATAAATGTAAATCTCATTTTGAATTCCAAGACTGTCAAGGTCAGACTTGAATTCTTTAATTTTATCAAGCGAATTTGATTGGTCCTTATCTCCATAAAATCCCAAGACAGGCCACTTGATAACTGATAGTGCAGTAGTGTTTGTAACAGGTTGTCCATAGTACAGCACTGTTGCATCAACCTTGTTACCACTCAGAGCATAGTTTAACGACTGACTTCCTCCAAAGCACCAACCTATTGTGCCAATCTTACTTGCATTGTATTTTTGCTTGAGGGTATATTCTGCGGCGCCAATGTTTTGCATTGCCCTTTGTTCATCAAAGGTGAGCAAAAGTTTTCTTGCACCGTCTGAAGTTGTGGCAACTTGACCTGCATAAAGATCCGCTGCCAAGACAATGTATCCATGTGAGGCCAAGCCCCTTGCCATGCTCTTGATGTTATCGTTGAGGCCCCACCACTCATGAATCATTATGATTCCTGGATAATTTCCATTTTGAGTAGGCTCTGCTAGGTAGCCTGTGGAATTTTCAAAATAGTTTACTGGAACGGTCTTTATCTCAAGAGGTCCGCCGTAAAACATGTCGGAGTTTTTGGCTCCACCTGCGGTGTAATCTGGCAAGACATGTAGCGCCCAGCCTCGCTCAATCAATATTGACTCACTGCTTTCTTTTACACATGCAGGACTGCCGTCACTTTTTTTCATGACTAGAAGCAAGTTGTCAGGACAAATGATCTGGTTTATGGATATGTGCATCTTTGATTGCTGCAATGGAGAAAGTATCTTTCCAGAATTTGAACTGTTGGCATACTGTATTGTATAAGATGATATCAGAACAATTATCAAAAGAAACACAACAAGTTTCTTGTGCATAAAGTGTGGATATGCAAATTATGATTTAAACTTGAATAATCCCGTAAATCTCTGTTGGTATCATATGTTTCATGTTGGATCTGATTCTATATGGACAATGCACTAAACTAATGGCATTGTAATGATATCATGGAATCAATTGAATCTCAAGAAACTGAATCTGTGGCTGCCAATACTGAAACAATTCAAGAAACCAAAGAAGATGCGGCAGGCACACTAGATGAAGAAGAATCTCCTGAACTAGATTGAATTCTAGTTCTATTTTTTCATTGTATGATGGAACATTTTGTCTGTTAGAATTTTGACTTTTCCTGATCTGATGCTAATTTTGTATGTGCATTATTCTACCGCATTCTTATATGTGATCAAGTGTATATGTTACCCATGTCCCAGTCTGCACAATATCTAGACAAAATTCTAGAAAATGTAATGCATACTGACAAGCAAATCCGATACGCGACAATCTTTGACAATGCTGGAAATGAGATAATAACCAGCATTCGTGAGGGAGTAGAGCCATTTCTAAACGAGGCTGATACAAAAGAGACATTGCACTATGCTGCAAATGCATGGAAGATACGCCGAACCTTTGAGCCAAAAGTAGGCAAGGGTAGGTATGTCTTGGCAGTGTATGACAAACTACGACGACTGACGATGCCTCTTGGAGACAAGTATCTTCTGATGGTAACATGGGGAATTGAAGGAGGTTCTGCTCAAATCATAGAACACCTGGAAAACATGTTTTCAGGTGATCCTACAAGAGATTGGTAGTATCTGCAAAAAACTAGAAAGTTCTTAGGTCCTGTCTACTGAAAGTAATTTTTCAATATGTTTTGGCAGATTGATGGTAAATGTGGTGGGGTTGTTTGATGCATGTATTGTACCGTAGTGCTGCTCAACTATATTTTTACAGCTTGGCAAGCCAAGACCTGTACCATACTGCTTTGTTGTAAATAACGGTTCGAATATCTTGGTCAGAAGATCATCTGGGATTGCAGGGCCTGAGTTTTGAATCTGGATCTGTATCTTGTCATCCATTTTTTCAATGAATTTGATTGTGATGTTTCCATCTTGACCCATGGATTGGATTGCATTTATTATCAAATTGTAAAATACAGATTCTAGTTTTGCAGAATCAAACTTTAGCGTGATGTCATTTTGTGGTAATGTTATCTTGATGTTTGGGGGAACTCTAATTGTTGAAATTGCATGATTTATGACTTTGGTAAGAGAGTTATCCTCTAGGTGCAAAGGTTGTGTTCTTGCAAAATTTAGTATGTCATTTACCATCATGGTCATGCTAAAAATTGAGCGGTCCATTCTGGCAAGATGCTCCAAAATTCCTGGGCTTAACTGATCCTTGTATTTTGTATTTAGCAAGTCAATTGAATTTTTGATAATTGCCATGGGGTTTCTAAGGTCATGGCTAATGTTTGAGCTCATCTGGCCCAATGTTACCATCTTCTCAGTCTTGACTGTCTTCTCAGTTTTGATTTGGTGTACTTCGTTGATAAAATCACACTTGAAGCCTGCTGCCTCATGGTGCTTCCATATTGATTCCTCGTCTGGAGCGTCCAGTATGCAATACAGCCTACTATCAGTTTTACTGAAAAACAATTCCAAGTGAGTTACACCAAACTCGTCCGGCGGCAAATTGACAAGCTTTTCCATGTCCTCTTGGGTTAATACTTTGGAGTCATGACCATCGATAAAAATAGGCAATTATAGTATATTTGCAATCTATTCATAAATACCTTGAGTATCATCAAATGTCACATAAGTGAAATGACCGGTACGTTAGTCTATTTTTATATGGCTGATAATTCTTGATTTTGTTTTATTGATTGTATATATTTTATATTTTTTCAAACATCCTTTGTAATCAACTATATATTTTTAGTATGATCTGGAAAAACAAGTCTTGCAATAATCTTGTTATTAAAATAGGCCTACTTGATAATTCACTGCATGGGTAATGCTGATCACAATTCTTGGTATAGTACAGGCAATGAAAATGCAAAGGATGGAAACCACGAGGATGCATTAATTGCATACGACAAGGCACTTGAGCTAGACCCAAATCATGTCAGTGCCTGGAATAACAAGGGGATTGTCTTGGCAAGGTTGAAGAGATTTGAAGAAGCAATTGCCTGCTATGACAAGGCAATTGAATTGAGTCCCGAGTATGCAAATGCATGGTACAACAAGGCAAACGCATTACGAAATTTTGGTCAGTCGCTAGTTGACAAGGCAAATGACGATCGTACAAATGCGCCTAAACTAGTAAATAGATCAATTGCATTATTTGACTCTGCTGACAAATGTTATGACAAAGGGGACACCATCTCAGGAAAAAAACATGGATCTTGAAAAGATCTGCAATGAAATCCTGCAGTCTGACAAGGATATCGTACTTGTAGCCGTCTCGTATAGGGCAGAATATAGTTCCAAAGAGCGTGAAGGCGTCAAAAGTTTTGAGACAAAAGAAGATATTGAAAAGTCGCTTGCTGATGCTTCGCTGAGATGGGTAACTAGGAGGTCTCATAGGGAACTTGGCGAACCGATTTATGCGATGGCAAAATATGAAAAAGTAAAACGCATTACTGCTCCGCTTGGAAGGTATGGTATAATTTTATGTGTACTACTTCCAACTTCTGATGCAGAAAAGATTGCCACAAACGTAATAAAACTTGTCAAAAAGTATTCTGATTCTTGATACTCAAAAAACGTAATTCTGTTACAAACTATCCGCCGTAACCCGAATTTCCAACAAAGCTTGCACTTGCAGGACTTCGATATTCTTTTGTCATATTGATTCCTTGGTCCGTTGTTATGCTAACTTGGTTGAGATCACTTCCCTCTGGGGGAGAAAGCGAGATCTTTTCTCCTGGGCCAAGTACTGGTATGATATCTGATTTTGCAGTGCCGCCGTAGTATACTACAACATTGGTCAGAGGATTAGTACCAGTATTTTTTATTGCAACATGGGTCTCAGTTCCCATCTCGTCTTTTACTATGACTGGATCAACAGACATGCTGTATTTTGCGGAAGTTGGAATTATTGGCAAAAAACTGAACACCAAAAATATTGCCACTGCCGCAAAGCATCCGCCTATTGCAATTGCCAAAATGGGCTTTTTCAACTGGTCAATAGTTTGCCTTCTAAATATTTCAATTCTACTGTTGGTCTACCTGTCAGCGCACCAAGATTTTTCATCTAGAAATTATACCTTGAATAATCTATAATAAATGGCAACAAACCAATTTTTGCATGTCTGTAAACATATCACTGCCAAACTTCATCGAATGCAAGACAATCCTTCCAAATGCTTGCTGGGTTGAGGCTCAAAATGACCAAAAGGATGCAATTCTCTTGGTCTCAGTACCATGCGAGGATGTTTCATCTATTATAACAATAGATGTAAATGGCAAACGAAGCGAGATGTGTTTTTCAATAGGCTCTGTTGTAAAAATCGAGGATAACAAGCTGTACTATAATAAAACTAGGCTTGAAGACTGTGATTCTGAAGAATAATCTAAAATTTATGCTATAATGCGTCTCTTGTTCTTGAACCAAATTGCTATCGTACATGCAAAAAATGCAACAAATATTGCATTTACAACAAGTGCAAATGGATTTGCAAGCGACTCTTGGAATGTCCCATATGGCAATGGATTGGTCCAAAATGTACCGGGGGAAAAATAGAGTCTTTCCCAGTATGACAAGGATGTTGTGGCATGTGCAAATATGGTGCACATGATAAAACCAATTTGCATCTTTTTACTGGTAACATGTCTTGCAAAATTCCAAAATCCATATGATGCAATGATTATGATTGAAATCAAAAATGGCAACATGTATCTTTCAAGTGAAAGATCTCTTGCAATCATCAGTGTGGTAAAAAACGTACTGACAAACCAGATCAAGAGGAAAAGTTCTGGGATACCGTCCTTGAGTGTTCGTATTTTTTTGATAATGTAAATCATCCCAACAAAGAAAAATATGCTAAGTGGGATGCTTGAGTTGGTGGGAGGGCTGTTCCATTCAAGCTTGAATGTAGAGTTGGGATATGCTCCAGGTATAGTATGAACAATGGGGCTTGGAAATAATGTGTAATGGAAAAGCAAAAGCATTCGTGTTGGCTCTAGGCCTTGTATGGTTGGATATGCAATAAACCAAACATCTCGGTTATAATTGTCCATGTCAGTCTTGATGGTTATGATCTGGTGGATTGGATTTTTGTAAAATCCAGGCTCTGTTAGTAAAAAACCAAGTATTGCAATGAGGAAAAATGCGGCAACTGTCAGGCTGATTTTTATAATATGTTTTTTCCTGATTGATTCTCCCGATTGCCTCTGAGACAGGCCATTTAACACAATGATTCCTGCAAATAAAATTGAAAATTCTACTGACAATAACTTTGAGGTAAACGCACATCCAAATGCGATACCGCTCAAGACAAGATATTTTATTTTCATGCGTCCAGTCTTGAACGAATACAGCAAGAGCAGCAGTGCAAGCATGCTAAAGAAAATGTAGTGGACCTCGGTCATTATGGTCCTGCTGTACCACACCCACAGGTTGTAGAACATAAAAAGGAGCGAGAATATTATTCCTAAATTTCTCTCAAAGAGAATCTTTCCAATGAGAAACACAACCACTGCAGTTAATGCGCCAAAGATTGGCGAGAGTGCGCGGCCTGCTGCCATTTGTTGAACAGTTGGGGCATCATGAAAGTTGTAACATGTGAACCAGTAGCAAGACCAATCGTAATAGTCTCCAGCCTCCTGGTGCTCAAGGCTGAGTGGAATGCCAATCAGAACCATGCGAAGTGGGCTGTATGTTGCACCATGTGCAGGAATGTGATACAACAAGTCACAATTGTCAATTGATACAAGACATGGATTAGAAAAATTACCGTTGTTAATCAAGTGGATGTAGTTTCCAGCCCAACCAAGATAGTTTATCTCGTCGCCATGTCTTGGCTGTCCTTCCAGATTGTACGAGTACATCAGTGCTGCAACAAGAAACAGCACAAGGGGAATTGTATATCTTGATTTTTCTTTTATGAATTGGACCGAACTCATTTACGCGTCTTTTGTCTTTTGTAATTGATTGATATCTCTATCTGTTGTATCAGCATCTGCTAGAAAGATTATCAAGTGGGCAGGTATTTTTTTAAAACACAATGGAGCCACATGACAAGACTTGCCAATTGGCACCTGATCTGAAAATATGCAGAATACTAAATGGTATGTGGCAAGTAGCTGGTGGACACGGTGACATTGATCCAGAATTTGCAGTATCTGAAATGTTCTCTTACCATGATGCAGGCTTCACCACGTGGGATATGGCAGACATTTACAGCCCTGCTGAAGAATATTTTGGAGAATTTAGAAAAAGGCTTGAAAAACAAAGAGGGGTAGATGAAGCAAACAATGTCCAAGCCCTAACCAAGTTTGTCCCAAATCCAGGACCAATGACTAGATCAATAGTCGAGCATCATGTGGAAAAATCAATTAAGAAGATGCATGTCAAAGCAATAGATGTGCTCCAGTTTCACTGGTGGGATTACACAGATACTGGATACATTGATGCATTATATCATCTGACAAAACTTTGTGATGCAGGAAAGATACGCCACATTGGCCTGACAAACTTTGATACTGAAAGAATGGAGATAATGGTAGAACATGGATTCAAGCTTGTATCAAACCAGGTCCAGTATTCAATAATAGACCAGCGACCACAAATCAAGATGGAACAATTTTGCCAGAAAAATAAAATGCATCTTCTTTCATATGGAACTCTTTGTGGAGGATTTTTGTCAAAAAAATATCTTGGCAAGGAAGCACCTACAGGATCAGACCTTGATACTTACAGCTTGCAAAAATACAAAAACATGATTGACGCATGGGGTGGATGGCGTTTGTTCCAGGAACTCTTGTCTGTATTGGATAAAATTGCAACAAAGCATGGCTCCAGTATTGCAAATGTTGCCACAAGATACATACTTGACAAGCCAGCAGTTGCAGGTGTGATAATTGGAGCGAGGCTTGGAATCTCTAATAATATATCTGACAACCTGAAAGTATTCTCATTACGACTTGACAAAGAAGACAATGAAAAAATAAATTCAGTCACGTCAAGATCTAAAGATCTTTTTGATACCATAGGTGACTGTGGTGACGAGTACAGGTAAGATGTCTGCAGAACCATTTTCTTAATATTGTCTTGCCTAATGGTATAATTTGTGAAAGCCCTAGTCTATGAACAACATGCACCTGATGATGATTATAAAAAAATTCTAAAAATAATGGATGTGCCAGAGCCCAAGCCAAAACCAAATGAAGTGGTCTTCAAGGTTGTGGTTGCAGGGCTAAACCATGATGACATTTGGGGAATGCGTGGAAAACCAATCCAGATACCAATGCCTCACATTTCAGGAACTGATGCCGCAGGTGAGGTTACTGCAGTGGGAGAAGATGTCAGTACCATCAAAGTTGGAGACAGGGTTGTATCTCATGGTAACTTGTCATGCCGTGTCTGCATTGCATGCACAGAGGGCCGTGAATATGACTGCAGGTATAGGAAAATCTGGGGTTTTCAGACAGGTCCATTATGGGGAGGATACTGTGAATATACTCACTTGCCTGAGGTAAACGTAGTAAAAATTCCGGACGGTGTGTCATATGAAGATGCAGCTGCTGCGTCGATGACAATGACAACATCATGGCACATGCTAGTGGGTAGGGCAAAAATCAAACCAGGGCAAACTGTTCTTATCATGGGAGGAGGCTCTGGGATGGGAACGTTTGGAATCCAGATTGCAAAACTCTATGGATGTGATGTAATCACTACTGCAAACCAAAGCAAGTTAGAAGAATGTCTAAAGCTTGGAGCAGATTTTGCAGTAGATCACAGAAAAGAAGATTGGAACAAGCAAGTGTTTGAAATTTCAAAAGACTTGGCAAAAAAGAAAAGATCAAGTCCTGGAATCGATGTCATCTTTGAGCACATTGGTGGTTCACACTGGAACAAGGAGCTTGCATTGCTAAAATATGGTGCAACTCTTGTTACAACTGGCGCTACTACTGGATATGATGTCCAGTCTGATCTGAGACATATATTTTTCAAAGGCACAAACATCTTGGGTTCAACACAAGGTACACGATCTGAGCTTGAATCTGGAATCTTTTGGATGTCAAAGGGAAAACTAAAATCAATAGTTGACTCGGTTTATACTTTTGAAAACGCAGTAGATGCCCATACAAAAATGCTAAAAGGAAACTTGTTTGGGAAAATCCTGATGAAGCCTGCATGAGATTGTATTACTATAGGTTTTTAGACTAGGGTATCTCACATAACACATTGACACCAAAACTGCTTGGTAGTTTTATGGCACTCTTGATTCTTAGTGTAATTGTATTTCCACTGGTACATACTGCATCTGCACAAACCAGTTCTGTAAATGTATCAACCAAAGGTGTTGTATCTCAAGGAAGTAACTTTGCAGGTATTGTAATGTGGACGATCATAAATGGAGACAAGGGTACAATCATACTCCAATCTCCTGTGGGTCGCGCAATGATACATGTCACAATTGCTCCAAGTACTAACTGTGATACCTCGATGCCAATCTGCCTTCTCTCAACCGTATCTGATGCTGGAGATAACGGCCTGCTCAAAGTAGGTGATACTGCAAGGTTCTCGTTTGATCTTGATGCAAAAAAAGAAACAATATCATTGCTTTCTGGTGCATTGGCTGGATTTGATGTCTCTGTAGACATTTCTAAATCCTGGAACAAAGTTTCTCCACCTGCGACTGTTCCTACCAACTCTACTACTATTGCAAACCCTGCATCCGTTTATTGTGTAAACCATGGTGGAAAATTGAATATCCAGACAACATCTGCTGGCCAAATAGGAATGTGTACATTTCCAAATGGTTCTCAATGTGAAGAGTGGAGCTATTTCAGGGGCGAATGTTCTCCTACTGGTACAACTGGTAGCTTGAATTCTACTGGCAGTAACCAAAACTCGACTACAAACACTGCTACTCCAAAACACCTTACCTTGTCACTAAACGAGACTGTTGGCATTGTAGCTACAAAATAGCACAGTACATCTAATACAATAGTCTCAATGTAAAACAAAATTCTTCATAATCATGAGAATAAAATTGCAAAAATGACTGATCAAAAACATTACACGATGTGTGATGGAGAACTAAACTAACTGACTAGTTCCCCCAATGAGCCTTTACCAGCTTCAAAATTCATGCTGAAAACTAGAAGAATCCTACACCAATTTTTTATGCAATACTAGTCCAGTACATATAAAATATGAAAACACTCTCTCTTTCGATAATTACAATTGTGGGAATTGTAGCAGTGTCTATAGTAATCATATTTGTCTTATCTGTACAGATTCTAACCATGCAAGAACAGAAAAAAATCCTTAACGAAACCAATCAAAAACTAGCCGAAAATCTGACTAATTACCAAGACTTGTTTGGTGAGATCCAAAAGAATTACACTTACTTGCCTTTTGCAGTACAAACTAATGTGTATGTAGCAGGTCCACTTGAAACTGTACCAGTGACTACAGTCAGAGCAAACCAACCTTATCAGGTTGTAGCCAACATCACAAAGATGGAAAATACGCAACCTCTCATCTATTACTATTGTATTGTCCAAGTATCAAATTCAACAGGTTTGGGTCCCCATATTGGATGGGGACAGGGAATGTTCACTCCCAAACAATCTTTTTCACAATGCGCCGTTAGCTGGACGCCAACTGTTCCTGGAAACTATACGCTTACTGCATTTGCATGGAGAACATTATTTGGCTCACCTCTGGCAAATGCATCTACAAAATATGTTCAGGTGGTACCATGAAAACTCTATACCTTTCCAGTTTTGAGTAGGGAACTAAACTAGATGAACAATTCTCTCAGTGAGTCTTGCAAATTCAACTTTCAGAGTGGGTTTTGAACTAATATTGCAATACCCATCAAAGAGATGGTACTACACAGTCTAGCATTATCCGATTGAAATTAAAATTAACTTAGTTTATTTCAAATACTCATGTCCTAAAAATAAGACATATATCTTAAATATAGGACACATGTCCTAAATATAGGACATTATGCTATTGCATAGATACCTAGAAGATGTACTAGGGAACAAGGCAAGCATTACCTTGCTACGTACCATGATAAATTATCAAGGTAAGATCTTCACTATTCGAGGATTAGCAGAAGAAGCCAAAGTTACACCAAATGAGGCTGCTCTTACCATTCATGACCTTGAAAGATTTGGCATCGTAAAAATTCAACCAGTCGGAAGGGCCTATCAATTAGATCTAAACAAAAAGAGCTACATTCTCGATAAAATAATAGAACCAATGATCGAATCAGAGAAAAATACTATGCCAGAGATACTTGAACTATTGAAGAAATATCTTGATACAACAAAGATTTTCTCTGCAGCAATTTTTGGAAGTGTTGTAAAGGGACAAGAAAAAACAGATAGTGATATAGATCTTCTAGTAATCTCAAATGATCCTGCACATGCCATCAAACAAATATCTGAAGTATCAGAACAAATATTTTCAATATTTCATGGTAGTATATCTCCAGTAGTATTTACCAAAAAAGAATTCAAAGCTAAACAAAAAGGATCTCTAATACAATCAATCATTGATAATCATATTCTAATATGCGGCTTCAATATTGAAACTTTGTAAATGGCAAAACCTGTAGATCCTTCAAAAGCATCTAACTATATAGTAAAAGCTGAAGAGGCATTAGATACAGCCGTTGAATCACTAAAAAATAAGAGATACAATAGTGCAGTAACAAATTCAGTTCATAGTGGTATAAGTGCCCTTGATGCATTGACTACAAAATTTAAAGGCAAACGTGGAGCTGATGATCACACAGAAGTACTCTCACTTGTTAAAGGAATACTTACACCTTCCGAGTATGATGAGATTAAAAAACAATTTGTGTCTCTAATAAACATGAAGAATCTCTCAGAGTATCAACCTGACTTGATGGATGAAAAAGACGCGAATAATGCCATAAAATGGTCCGAACGAATCCTGGTTAAAGTTAAGGCTAAATTAACTTCGTAAACTATCTTTAGGCAGGTATTGAACTGATATTGCAATACTCATCAAAGGTTCGTACTCATGATTCCACTTTTTGATTCAAATATTATTTTTTTTGCGAGTTTACTTATCTTCTGATTCGTAAGAGGAAATTCATCCATTATACTGAACAATGTTCCGAATGTAACTATTAAGAGGTTTATCCTATAGAAGTTCGATGTACGAACAAAAGAACAATGTACATGGAATGTCATCAACAGACGGCGGTAACTGTGGTCCTGCTGTGGCAATCCTAGCAACGGTGATCAAGGTGGAGATCCCTCCTGATTCCACCTTTTTTCAACTCCATACCACAACTTAATCCACAATGATTTTTTTACACGTGGACCCAAAATAACAACTACATGATAGCAAAATTTTTCCAGTTAAAACCGTGACAAAATGTCCGGGTATTGAACAAATTTGACCAAACCCACCCCCGGTATTTTGTTTGTCGTATTTTAAAGGGGGGGAACTAAACTAGATGAACAAAACCCCTCAAGGGCCTTTTTTGAAAAAGTGTTAAACAAAAAATGAAAATCCAGTCATACAAAAAAGTCAGGTAATATTATTCAAAAAAATCATTTTTGGCTAGAAAATCTTAGTGTATTGTCAACGGTTCCGTTTGGGCTTTTGACCCTTGCTTATCAGTTGCATTAAAAATATGCTATTGTCAAGATCTGGGTTTTCCTGTTTTGCCTTTTTCATTGCCCTTGCAAATTGTTCAAATGCAGCAACTTTGACCGTTATTGTCTTGTATTCTTTTCGTGGCATGCTTCTACTCGTCCGGTACAGTTGATAAGTCTTATGTAGAATTTTTTCATGAAATTATATCAATACTGTCCAAAATGTGAAAAAATATTTCTATGATTACCTTAAACAGTAAATACGGTACACTGGTGAACCATGTCTAGTATCTGATTATTCTTCTTGATAATATGACTACTGGGATAAATGCTACGATGAATACGATCAAACTTACTGGGAATTCTGGAACTGCCGTTGTCCCGTAAACTGATATGTGTGATGTGTTTGCAGGAAATGAAATTACAAGTGATCTGTATGATATGGTCTTGGTTTCAGTAAACTGGGCAAGGCTCTTGTCTTCTGTTACAATGTATGTATCATCTGTACCGTCAAGTTTTTTTGCATCCACCATTTCTCTTGGAATCTGGATTGCAAGTGTTCCTGCTGTGTCTGACTTGAGATTAATATTCAAAGAAAATGTTCCAGGGTTTACCGAGATGCCAAGTATCTGGCCTCCTGTTATATCATAACTAATAGTTGATGTGGTGTTGAAAACAGGTATCATTCCCTGTGAATGCAATTGTGTGGGTGAGGGTGTCTGTACTGGTGGCTGGCTTCCATTTGACTGGGTGGTAACTGAAACTGGGTTTGAAGGTTGGCTAGAGCCCACGCTGCTCACTGAAGATACTCTATAATAGTAAGTATTGCCCGCTTGAAGTCCTGATTTGATAAATGAATTTTGAACGCCTGTGTTTGAAGTTATGATAGACCATGTCCCAGTTGATCCTGTTTTTGATTCAATCTTAAATCCAGTGACAGGAAGTTTTCCGTTGTTTGATGGTAAAATCCATGATATCTGGACTGTATTTTCAGAGATTAGTGTGGCATTGACGCCTGTTGGTGTGTCTGGCAACCCCTGATTCTCTGGAGGTGTGGTTGGAGTTTGTGTGGGTTGACCTGATGAGCCTGGTGCAGATGATGTGCTAGTTGGCGTGACAGATACAAGAGGCGATGGGTTAGTTTCTGATCCTCCAGATAATAACGCAGTTACTGCAAAAGTGTATGTTTTTCCTGTTGTAAGGTTTGGAATTGTATAACTTCCGACATTGCTTGAAACTGAATCAACTTCAAGAAAGTTGCCATTTATTACTTGATCAATTCTGTATCCGTTGACAACTTGACCATATGTTTGCGATGGTTTTATCCATGTAATCATTATGCTTGTCGGAGATGTTGCAACGGCAGTTGTAATTGTTGGAGTCTTTGTTTCCTGAGGTTGTACTGTTACTACATTTGATGGATTTCCAGCACCGATGGAATTGATTGCAGTAACGCGGTATGAGTAACTTGTACCTGTGACAAGACCGCTGTGAATGTATCCATTCTGCGTATTTCCAGTGTTTGCAACAAGTACTACATATGCAGATGTGTTGTTTGCATATTCAATCTTGTATCCTGTGATTGCAGACCCACCATCGTTTGATGGTGGAATCCATGATAGACTAACACTTGTTGCAGAAGATGGGTTTGCAGAAAGTGTGGGTGAGCCTGGAACCGTGATAACTTGGGTGAGTGTAGTAGTTGCAGTATTTGATGAATTGCTTGTACCGATTGTATTTATTGCAAAAACTCTGTAGGTGTAAGTGTGGCCAACTTGCAACCCTGTGTGAGAATAGGCCGTAAATGAACTACCTGTGTTTGCAACTAAATTTGTAAAGTTTGCAGAATCTAAACTGTAATCAATCTTGTATCCTGTTACTGCAGGTCCTCCATTTGATGCTGGTGCGCCCCATGAGATGTTAATCTGGCTTGATGAATAAACTGATGCAACAAGATTCTGCGGAGGATTTGGAGCAATATTTTTTGGTGGTGCAGAACTACTAGTTGGTGTTGCCAAAACTTCTGGAGATGGACTTCCAGTGCCGATTGTATTTATTGCAGAAACTCTGTAAATGTATGTCTTACCTGTGACCAAATTGAGATGCGTGTATGTTGTTACATTATTTAGCGTGGCAAGAGACGTGTATACTGTATTTGGTGCAACTCTGTAATCGATATGGTATCCTGTGATTGGTGATCCTCCATTGTTCTGTGGTGGGCTCCAGTTTAGTATGATGCTGGTAGGAGATATTGCAGATGCAGTAACTCCTACTGGCTGGTCTGGCACTTGTGCAGTTTGAGCAAATGATTCTCCTGCAAGAAAAACAACGCTTGCTCCGAGTATTGCAAATATTGCAAGTATATTTACAAAATAGTCCTTTTTGACATCGTTACCAATTCCCAACAATGTCAAAATCTTGTTTTTATCGTTGATAAATCGTGTAGGGGAAGTTTTTTGGATCAATCCATGAAAAGAATTTTGGCTAAATATTCTGGAACTAGTACGGTACTTGCAAAAGATGCTTGAATGCCAAAAGGTTATGTAATTTTGAGCAAATCTACGCTCACATGTCATATACCATTTTGTCAAATCTGAAAACACCCAACTTTATTTTAAATGAATGGGGTCATGAAATTACGGACAAATATTGTACATATGATGGTCTCAAAGTGGATGACTCTAGCAAACCCTGTAAATTATGCGGATATGTGTATTGTATAGATCACCTACTGCCGCAGAGGCACAAGTGTACCATGCTTCAAAATGTGGAATATGTGAAAGCAGAATCATTTCAAAAAGACCCAGAACCACTAATTCCTAATCCATCAAAGGGAATCTCTGTTGATGCAAGTTCTCTTGTTGGGCCTAATGTGGAAAAAGTAAGTGTTGTTGCAGCACCTACACTTGATGCATCGTACTGGTTGTCTGATTGTCTAAAAGATGCACAAAATGTTATAGTGGAATTTCATGATGAGCGACCTGATGACCGAAACTTTGCAGACTGTGCCAAGTTTTTTGCAAGCAAATCTTTTGGCGTCAAAATACAAAACAACGGAAACGCATCAGGTGACATCAACCTGATAAGGGACCTGCCAAGTCAACCATCTTACAAGATATGCATCCATGATGTATTCCAAGATGATACTAGAGATAATAGAAGAATGGTTACGATTATCTTGATTCATCAACTATTGCATGCTATTCATCCATCAAGAATGCATGATTCCGTACCTACACAAAAGGGAATAAACAAGATGGAACATGATATTGCAAACAGGGCAAGATATCATGATGCATTGCTTAACCTGGAGAGTCTGCATCAAAGCGGAAAAGTAAGTATCTGCAACGTTTGATCTAGTATTTTTTCTTTAATTCTCTTCGTTCCAGTTCTTCGTATTCTTCTTGAGGTGTCTTTTTGCTTGACTTGGTACCTGGCTTGTTTCTTGGTCTTGATCGTACCATGCAGTTACAACAACTACAGTATAGGTCAACAGTATCATCAGTGACTGGCCTGCCTTCTCTATCATGGCATGCCTCTCTTGACATAAAGACTCCACAAATTTGGCATCGGACTTGGCCTGACAAGTAGCGGCTTGTACCGTCTCTTGGCTTTCTAACCTTGTGTTCCTTGCACAGCCCCTTGCAGATGCCCTTGTCTTTATTCATAAGTTACTCTTGGCATGGCAGAATAAATTCTCATGCATTAATTTGATTTTGGTTATTCTACTGAAACGCCACAGTCTAGGCAGACCTGGATGGATTCTCCAAGGTGTATAGTTTCGCAATTTGGACATGTAATCATGGAGTATAGTATTTTTTTGCCTTGCATATACTGCATGTCTATAAAATTTCATAAAGTGTTAAAATTAATTTTTGATCATGATTTTCGCGTAAACAGTCTTGAATCTAAAATTTCTAGTGGATGTTTTCTAGGTATTTTCCAGTCAACTGGCATGTCATGGTCATTACATCTTCAATATCAATTGGTTTTTCAACTATGATGTCTGCATTGCAATTGTCAAGCAATGCCTTTTCCTGGTTTGAGCCTGTGACCAAGATGACCTTTGCATGTGGGTCAAATTCTCTAATCTTGCTTAATGCATAAAACCCATCATGGCCAGGCATCTTTGCATCCAAGAATACAATATCTGGATGGTGTATCTGGTATAGCCACACAGCTTCTTCTCCATCTGTGCCAGTTCCTGCCACTTTGACTCCTCGAATCTCAAGCAATTCTACAAATAGGTCTCGTAATTCCTTGTTGTCGTCCACTACTATGGCACTGATTCTGGAAGTGTACTTGGTATGCCTGTCATGGAGTCTGTGAGCCATTAGACCACTATTGGCCTTGTCTTATATTAGATCTATATCTATTACAATGAACAAACCGGGTACAAATTGCCTTCATCTTTTGGCGCACAACTATTTTCTACAGGTTTGTTCATACCAAAGAAGCTACTGGTTTATTGATATAATATTGATAAATTCTGTATGCATGATACGCTTCCCTTTTATCGCTTATTGGGAATTGTAAGGTAGATTGAAGATGATACGCAAGTTCAATACAAAAAATCCAGCAAAGCCCAAGATCCTAATACTTGGAGGAGGATTTGCTGGAAGCAATGTACTGCGTGAGATACAGAAAAAATTCAAAGGAAATGATGCTGAAATCACTCTGGTAAGCCAAGACAACTTTTTCTTGTTTACTCCAATGTTGCCTGAAATTTCATCTGGCATGCTTCATGCAAGCGACATCACAAATCCCATAAGACTATTTTGCAAGACTGCAAACTTTTGCCATGCAAAGATTCGCTCAATTGACATAGATAACAAGACTGTTTCGGTAATTAGGATATTTGATCAAAAAGAGACTGAACTAGAATATGATTATCTGGTACTTGCACTTGGCAGCAAGGACAACTTTTTTGGAAACATCAACATTGAAGAGTTTGCATTTACAATTAAAACGCTAGAGGATGCAATCGCTATTCGAAACCATATTGTAAGCGTACTTGAATGTGCAGACCAAGAAAGGGATCCAGTTCTCCAAGAACAACTATTGCGATTTGTTGTGGTTGGTGGGGGGTTTGCAGGTGTTGAGATTGCAACAGAGATACACCATTTTCTAATCGATGCAACAAAAGATTATTACAAAAATATTGATGCCAAAAAGATTCGAACCATAATCATATCTGCAAGGGATGGAATTTTGCCAGAGGTTGGTGAAGAGCTTGGCAAGTTTGCACTTGATCATGTCAAAAAATCTGGAATCGAAATCATCACAAATACCAAGGCAGTAGATGCAGGAGAAGATCATGTATTGTTAAGCGACAATACGATAATACCGTGTGCTACCTTGATCTGGGCAGGTGGAGTTACAGTTGACCCCCTGATATCCTCACTTAAATGCGAACATGGTCAGTCGGGACGATTGGTTGTAGACTCGTACATGAGATTAAAAGACTATCCTAGCATCTTTGCATTGGGAGACTGTGCTAATCTGGTTGACAGCAAATCAAACGTTGTCTATCCTACAACCGCACAGATTGCAATAAGGCAAGCAAAACTTGTCTCAGAAAACCTGATTGCAGATGTCACAGATAACCCAAGTGCCATGAAACCATTTGTGTATCATAATAAAGGTGTCATGGCAACTATTGGAAAACGCACTGGTGTTGCACTTGTAAATGGAAAAAAGATACATGGATTTGCGGCATGGCTTTTGTGGAGAACATTTTACTGGTCACACCTGCCAACACGCGAAAAGAAAATAAAAGTTGGATTTGACTGGTTGCTTAGCTTGATCTTCCGTGCTGATATAATGACTGTGGGCTTTATCAAGAAAAAAACCTTGAGCAGACTTGAAACTCCGATTTATTCTGCAATCGAACGTGGCATTGATCAATCGCAGAATGTTTCATATCTTTGAGTCGATTATCTTATATTGATTTTGTTGTATACTGCATGTCATGAAGACACTTCTTGTAAAATATACTCCAAGAGAAGAGCGTTCAACTAGCAAAAAATTACTAGATGCCTTTAGAAATGAAATAAAAAATTCTCAAATTGAAGTTCTTGATCTTTGTATAGATGTTCCAGACATGTTCGATGTCGAAAGTATGAGCGCATACATACGTCGAAACTATCTAAAAGAAAACCTCTCAGACGAGCAAAAGAAAGTTTTGAAAAAAATGGATTCTATGACGCAGCAAATAAGATCTGCAGACATTGTCGTGGTAGCTTTTCCAATGCACAATTTTTCTACCCCTGCACCTGTCAAGGCTTGGTTTGACTCTGTCATGCTAAAAGGCCAGACTTGGGATGCCTCTGATGG
>JAJSDS010000159.1 GCA_028580875.1 Nitrosotalea sp. | reverse complement strand
AAAAGATCATAGTCAAGCAAGTAAACAGAGTATTTAGACAAAAAATTGATGAACCGACAACAAAAATAATTCTCAAAGACGGTTCAGAAATAGAATGCACCAAGCGCCACAGATTCCTAACTCCAGACGGATGGAAAAGAGCTGGCGAATTAAGTGTCAATGATAAAGTGGCAGTACCAGCAAAGACAATTCATGATGGGGAAAATCCAATACCAGAAGATATTGCAGAGTTGATGGCATGGCAGCTCGCAGAAGGTTATGAATACATTGAAGATAACATATACCCACATGGTAGATTTTACAATTCAGATTCAAAGATACTTGGTAGAGTACAAAAATTAGCAAAACAACAAAGAATAGATCTTCCCAAAGCAAGGAAAGAAAAGACAACTCACGTTATTGCTACAACTCAATTTTATCAGCTGTTTTCAAAATATGGATACAAATGGGGAAATAAATCAAAAGATAAGAAAGTTCCAAGATCTATAATAGAAGCGCCTTTAGAAGTACAGAAAGTATTTGTGCAAGCAATATTTGATTCCGAAGGTCATGTTGGTAAAACACACTGTGAAATAACCACTGCAAGTAAATCCATTGCACTAGCACTCGGCGAAATTCTCCGCCATTTTGGAATATGGCTTCGCGTTAGAACTGCTAAAAAATACGCTACAAATGGAACAAAAATACGAAGAACATACTATACATGTACTTTTGGTGGTAACTCAATAGAAAGATTTGCTGAACAGTTCCACCTACTATCAGCACATAAACAAATTGCACTAGAAAAACTGGCACAGAAAAAACACAATACAAACATTGAGGGCGTGCCATCGCAGAAAATTGTTCAAAAGATTGCAGAATCAGGAATATCGTTACGTTCTCTTAACTTGTACACCCCATACAAATACACTCAAGGCATGAGCAAACAACTCGCTCTTTATGTTTCTGACAAGTTAGAGACATCACATCATGATTTAGCACAACAATTACGAGAGATATCTCTAGAATCAATCAACTGGTGTCAAATCAAATCAGTTGAGGAAAAACCATTTCATGGCCATGTCTACGATTTGTCCGTACCTGAAACACACAACTATATCGCAAATGGAATCATAACCCACAATACAGTGCAAACACTTGCATATCTGGCAACAGAGAAACAGACATTTCCAGTATTGATTGTGGCCCCGCTTGTGACACTCAACAATTGGCAAAGAGAGATCCAAAAGTTCCTCAAAAAACGCAGCAGAAATGGAAAAATTTCTGAAAATGAATATCCGTCATCTGTTTTGATAAGAACCGGCAAGGCACAAGAACTTGGAAAATATGATGTCTACATAATAAATTATGATTTGTTGCACAAGAGAATTGATGATCTTTCAAAGCTTAACATCAAGACAATTGTATGTGACGAGGTACAGCACCTTCGTTCAAAGACAACCAAGAAATACACTGCAGTAAAAAAACTTGCAGCACTCGAGTCTGTAAAATACAGAGTAGGCCTGTCAGGAACTCCGATTTACAACAGAGGCTCTGAGATATGGCCAATTGTTGACATACTAAGACCTGGCCTTCTTGGAACATTTGATGAGTTTTGTGAATACTTCTGTTATGTAAATGAAAAAGGAAAGGCAATTGTACTTGAGAACAAGCGTGCAAGTCTTGGAGAAGAATTGCGCAAGCATGTCATGCTAAGGCGAAAGAAATCAGATGTCCTAAAAGAGCTCAAGGACAAGGTACGCTACAAGGAGCTTATCGATTCAGATATCAATTATTATCAAACAGAGCTTGGCAAGATTTGGGAGAGATTAGAAGCAGAGCAAAAGAATGCCACTAGTGCATTTGACAAGTTTTCATCATACAAGCGAGCAATACAAAGTGAGAGGCAGGCAGCTGGTGTTGCAAAGGTTCCACATGTCATAGAATTTGTCAAAAACATAATGGAGATAGAAGAAAGTGTCGTAGTGTTTTGTCACCACAAGGCAATCCACGAACTTCTCCATCGAAGTCTCTCAGAGTATACGCCTGCATCCATAATTGGAGGTCAGAGTGACAAAGAAAGGCAAGAAGGAATAGACAGATTCCAAAATGGCGAGACCAAACTAATAATCGCAGGGCTCAGGGCTGGAAATGTCGGAATAAATCTTAGCAGGGCAAGGTATGTTATATTTGCAGAGTTAGATTGGAGTCCTGCAATACACAGACAAGCTGAAGACAGATTACACAGAATTGGACAGAAAAATACAGTCTTTGCATATTATCTGATGGGCAATGGTACACTTGATGATCATGTAGCAAACGTTTTGGTTGACAAGAGTTATGAAATTGACGCAATCATGGATGAAAAGGCAGAAACATTTGAGAACAAGGAAAAAGCAGAACTCATCCTAGCACAAATTCATGACAGGCTAGCACACAGCGCATCAAGATAGAAACTAGAGTTCCCTTACTTTGTACTGGTCAAAAAAGTCCTGACCCTCACCTAGTTTTTGTACCAAGAACAATTCTAGTTTTTTTATGACTTCGGCCCTTTCCATCTTTCCTTCTATTGTATCATAATGTGTTGCACTAGACTCACGGAACTTTTTGTAGCTCATAGCCTTCATGATATCAAATACGACATGGCATAACAAGTAGTTTTGCGTTATTGTACTGCAATAAAATGATGCCTAGAAGCCAGATGCTATGACTAGAGTAGTGGTGGCATTGACATTAGGAATCTTGCGAATATTATTTTCAATTATTTCCTTCAAAGATTCCACGGTATTGGATTCAACTATGGCCAATATGTCATAAGGACCTGTTGTTCTGACACACTCTTTTACGCCCTGTATTTCTCGTATCTCATCGATTATACGTGCCTCAGAGCCTGATTCACAATTTATCATGACGCACGTGGTTTCTGTATTTTTGCGCAATTGTGACGTTTGAAGCATTATGTACATTATCACAATTTTTGCATATTATACATACTCAACAATGTAGCTGATTTATCATAAAAGTAGCTTATCGATCAGAAATTGTACAACAAATAGTGATTTGATCAGCATTGGAGCGTGGAATATTTTTAACAACATGTGTATAAAATTCGTTCCCAAGAATCAAATTGAAAAATAAAACCGAGTAGAAAAATGTCAAATCAAACACTAAGTGAGCTTGTAAAGACGGCTGACAAGATAACAATTGATGAGATCAAGGGCAAAAAGGTTACGCTCAAGATAAGCTGGTTTGATCTAAAAGGAGTAAAAAAATCAAAGAAATTTCTCCTCAGTGAAAAAGACAAGATAGAGTTTTAGATCAAAGATCTTGCATCCATATTGCAAATTCCCAAAAACCCTCTTTTTCTATTTTTATGGGTGTTTAAAGTAATAAAATATCATGGAAATCAAGCATTGGTTTAACAGGAACATCTCAGAAAGTGTGGGAGTGCCAAGAAATACGTATAATTTGATATGACTTTTGTGTTATACGAGAAAAAATCTAGTTTGTACGGAAAATTGTTTGTTTTGTATTCTTATGATTACGAGGATGCAGATGATGATGAGGATGATGATTAGCATCATACCAACTAAATAACAGAGCCAATCAAATACAACAAATTGGATCAAGTACCCTCAAGAGATAAAATCAAGATAGGTTCCAATGTATCCATAGTGCAAAAGCAAGACCAAAGAACTGGCAAATTAACGGATGGAATAGTGAAACGAATTCTTACCTCAAGTAGTTTTCACCCACATGGAATAAAGGTGGAATTACAGAATGGAAAAATAGGCAGAGTACAAAAAATGGCCTAAATGCATTATCGTCGTTTTCTTTTTGGCAAAAACAAAATTACAGTTCCTAGAACAATTAGAATACCAACCAGTACA
>JAJSDS010000158.1 GCA_028580875.1 Nitrosotalea sp. | reverse complement strand
CAAGAAGCAATACCTTGCCTATCTTTTTGTTGATGTGCTCATAGCCTGCAAGTATTTCCTTGTTTACCTTGCCTGAAAATTTGTCTGGCTTGAATCCATTTGTTTTGGTCTGAGTATCAAGTCCTAGGCTTGACCATTTTTTGAATCCACCATCTAGCATGAATGTATTTTTGTGCGAAAAATACATCAAGAGCCAAACACCTCTTGCTGCACTCATTCCTGAAACATCATCGTAGAAAACAACTGTTTTATCTTTTGTCACGCCCAAAAAAGACAAGAGGATTTCCATCTGTTTTTCAAATGCCTTTATTCCATCTTTTGAAGTATCAGACCAGTGATAATAAAAAAAATCAAGATTAACTGAACCTGGAATGTGTCCTTGCAAATAATCTTTGTATGACCTACAATCAACAAGAATAAGATTTGGTTGGCGGATTTTTTCCATTAGTTCAGTACATGAGATCAGCATGTATGATTCAGAACTTGAGGGTAATGTAAATCCATTTCATGAGACTTTATACAATAGAATGACACATTATTGTAATTTTTTCATAAACTGATGCATCCTATATTTGAGGAAAAAATAACTTGTTGCAATTTTTTCAAGTCACAAATTCTTATATCTTAGAGGAAATATGATAATATCGCAAAATGAATATTTTAAATTATCAAACTATAAAAGAGAATTATTTCACGATACAAGAATCATTTTGTGAATAAGATGACTAAAACAAAAAAACAGATTCCAAAGCTATCAGTTTTTCAAACATTCAAGACAAAAGACAAAGAGTTTACAGGAGAAGCAATGCGCCAGCGTGGAATCATCATACACCTAGCATCTGAGACTTTGCCTACACGAAAGACCCGTACTGCTATTGCACACAAGCTTGCAGAACAAAATGGTACCACCTGGCAGAACATCTATTCCGGAATTTTCAGGGACCTAGATGAAATCCTTCTTCCTCTAGAATTAGTCAAAGAAGCTGGAAGACTGCCAATAAAACGTGGGCCAAAGGCACTCCAAGAACAAGGAGTCCCATATTATAATTTGACTGACAGTGGCTTACTTGTTGCAGCTTCTGTATCAGATACTGGAAAAGAAAGAATCAGAATCATGACAGACTTTTTTGAAAAAGAGGCAAACACAAAAGAGAAGGACTTGAAAAAAGCAATCATAACATTACTTGATGTTGCGCCAAATTTTGTTTTGTTGCTATTGAGAAAATATATTGAATCGTATAGTAAGGGAACAATTGACAAACTTGTTCCACTCAACTCAGAGTACATCAAAAAGGCCTCTGATGATGCATTACGTGTCCAAAGGGAGTTGCTGGAAGGATTCTCATCTCTGTCAAATTCAGATAGAGAACCAATCATGAGTTTTCTCAAGAAAATAGGCTAGCATCTCAATAATAATTAAAATCCCTTTCCAAAAGAGCTTGATAATGTTGATAATGTCATCTAAAGCCACTTTTGTCAAGTCATGTTACATTGGAACAGTGGTTAGATGGCAGACGAATTAATTGACTATGTGATACATCTCATAGATGGTAAGAAAGGAGACGTAGGAAGACTTAGCTATATTTTAGGTGCATTGCAAGATGGCAAGACACTTTACAATTCTGATAAAAAATATCTAGACTCGTTGATAACTACATACCTTAGCCCCTCTAAGAGAAAAACAGGGGAGCAAAAGTCTGTCGAAGAATTAAAGGCAGAACTTGCTCAGGTCAAGGAGAGACTAGAGAAATTTGAAAAACGTGGATACAAAAAACCCGTAGGAAGAAAGGCAGGGTTTTTCTTTGTGACATTTTTCTTTGGATGGCATGCTGTTATCACACTGCTTGACAAAAAATCTGTAATTTCCATACATGATTTGAATCCATATCTTTTGCCGCTATACCAACTTGACAAAATAATCCCTGCTCAATATCTCAACTATGTGTATCAGCTCAATCTTAGCATACCAAAGATTGTAGTTCTTGCATGGGGTGCCATGATGATAACATGGATAATACTTGGCTTTGTTTATCTTGTAAAGTTCATTCGCTCAAGATACAATCCAGGAAAACATTAGGATTTACTGTAAGAAATCAAAGTCTTTTGTATAAGCCTGTCCTGCAAAAGCTGAATGTGTTGAATAATAGGCAGTTCCATTGAATCTGAATGCTGCAGCATGGTTTTGTAATGCAGACCAGACCTGTGGATTATTTCCGTCATTGAGAATCTTTGTGTCAACGGTAATGATCTCAGAGTTGTGCTGTGTTAGCGGCAAATAAGAAGAGCTCTCCCATGTTCCATCGTATCGCTGTCCGTACTGTCCATGACCAATCACTATACCATTTGCATAGATGTCATAGGTTACCATTTCAATTATCAGAGTATTGTCATTTGGATTTGTAAGATTGAATTTTGTCTCTATCATTGCATCTCTTTCTCCAACTGACATTATAGAAGAGCCATTGAATTTTATGTCAAGCGGCTTTACCTCAGTCATCACAGATGTGAGCGCAGTTGGTGTACTTGAATTTGGAGTAAACATGTTCTTGAAAATTCCCGAGCTTGGGAGAACCACGATTATACCAAGCATTGCAATTATAACTCCTACTGCGACATAGACAAAAATTTTCTTATCCAAGGATGTTTCTACTATTTGTTCAATTCTTAAATGTTGAGTTGAAAACGCTTATAGTAAAAGTTTGAAAATACAAATTGTGCAATATCACCAAGCAATCAGAATAGGCCAAGAGAGATCAAGAAAGTCACAGATGACCTTATTCTCGCATGCAGGTTTTGCTATGCTCACACTCACTGTAAAAAAATCTCAGGGAGTATTTGTTCCGGTCGGAGAAAAAGAGCTTGTTGCAGTTGTTGAAAAACCTGGAGAAGGCTGGCTTGTTGTCATAGTTGATGAGGAAGGATATGCAAAATCTCAATCAAAGGTTCTAGTAGAAAATGATGCTAGAGAAATTTTGAATAAAGCCACGACTGCAGGAATTCCGGAATATACCGGACAAGTCAGACTAGTGTAATTTCAGTGCCCTCGGGACTTCCCTTGATTGCTTTTTCAAGTATCTTTGTGTCTGCTTTTAGTATCCTTGTCTTTAGTTTGGAGCGCTCTATTACCTTTAGTGCAACAATATCCATCAAGTCATAGCCTCCTGCCACTGAATCCTGATGAACGAGCATTGAACGCAGTTTTTTTATTGGTATTTTTTTGAATTTGCTTGCATTCTTGTTTTTGTTTGGATCAGAGTCATACACTCCATCAACGTCTGTGGCATTGAGAAATGTGCTTGCCCTGACTTTTTCTGCAATCAATGCTGCAGTGGCATTTGTGCTCTGTCCGGGATGTAGTCCACCTGTTACCACAATAAGTCCAGTGTCTGCAGCGTTTGCAACTTCCTTTAGATTCACTGGTGGATGAGGATACGCTTTTTCTTGTAGTGCATAGATCAAAAGTTTTGCATTAAGCCTTGATACTTCAATTCCAAGCTCATCTAGCGTTGATTCGTCTGCACCTGATGATCTTGCATGAGAAATGTAATGTCTTGCAATCTTCCCGCCACCTGCAATTATAATTGGCTGACAAACCTTGCTTATTTTTACAAAAAACTCTGCATATTGCTTTAGTGTCTTCATGTCTTCAAGACCAAACAAACTTCCGGATAATTTTACTACAATTCGTTTTTTCATTGACTGTTTTCACCAAGGATGACGTTTGCTGCAATTTCAACCTTTTTTCTAAACTGCTGTCGCGTATAGACCCTGAGTATATCCATAAAGCCTGAAATTGAAGAAACCAGCGGGATCTCAGATATGGGTAACTCATAGGACTCTTTTGGTCCCTCGCCTTTTTTTGTAGTAAGAATTATGGATTGAGATTCTTTTTTTGACGGGGCAAGTGGAATGGAAGG
>JAJSDS010000157.1 GCA_028580875.1 Nitrosotalea sp. | reverse complement strand
GTGTGCATTTTTGAGAACAGCAAGGTGGCAATAAGTCGAAGAATTTCTGAGCGATGGCGACTGATTGGTGCTGGTGTGGCAAGTGGTTAAAATTATCTGTGACTCTAGTTTTCTCATGATTCTTGCTTCCAGAAGGATAAAAAATATCTCAAGTGTAGAAACTGAAATTGGTTCATTGGAGTATATAGTACCAAACATGGTTGTAAAGGAACTGGAAAAAATATCCATGGATGATAAAAAAAAAGCTCTGCTGAGAATGCACTAAAGATTATAAAAAATTTTCAAACGGTTGCAATATCTGGAAGATCTGTTGACGATGCATTGGTTTCTTACGTGAGAGAAAATGGAGGTATAGTGGCCACTATTGATGCTGAGCTTAAGACAAGAATAAAAAAGAATGGCGGCTCGGTTCTTTCAGTTGCAAGCGACAAGATTGTCCTTGAGCCAAGTAAGCTTTAATTTTGGCAAGACGAGATTTTAATCATGTTCGAGTACAAGGGAATAAAGATAAAATGGCTAGGCCATGATTCCTTTAGTCTTGTTGGCAGTATCAAAATCATAATTGATCCATATAGGATAACTAAACAAGAAAAAGCAGACTTGATCTTGATTTCTCATAATCACTTTGATCACCTAAGCGTAGATGATCTAAAAAATATCTCGACGAAAGATACTACCATTGTTGCTGCAAACGAATGCATTGATATGTTGACAGGATTTTCATTTAAAGAAAAAATTGGAATCTCTCCGGGACAGGAAAAGATTACACGGGGAATAAAAATTAGATCCACTCATGCATATAATCTGGACAAGATAAATCCTGACACCAAAAAACCATTTCATCCAAAAGAAGACAATAAAGTGGGTTTCTTGTTTGAACTAGATGGTATTACCATATACCACACAGGTGACACTGATTTGACTTCAGATATGACTGATCTAAAACCTGACATTGCACTTGTGCCTGTAAGTGGGACATATGTAATGACCGCACAGGAAGCAGCCAAAGCCGTGGAAAGGATCAAGCCAAAGATTGCAATTCCAATGCATTATGGAGTAATTGTTGGCAGTGAGAAAGATGCTCATGACTTTAAGCAGCTGGTAAAATCATGTGAGGTTCAAATACTCACAAAAGAGTAATAAACAGAGTAAATTCAATCAAAAACTAGTTTGTTACAAGATGCCAAACTGTTCTCAGTAAGAAAATTTGACTTTCATTTGAGGCATCTCCTTGTAATTGGAATTCTCATAATTTCATTTTCCATTTCTGCATTGGTTAGATCCCAGGCTGCTGATTATGGATTTCAACTAAACGAGTTTGATCCATTCTTCAATTATCGCGCAACACAGTATCTTGTAGACAATGGACTAAACGCGTATGTTCATTGGCACGATGACATGAGTTGGTATCCTGTTGGCAGAGATGTCTTTGCTACAGCCCAAGTACCATTGCATGTAACTGATGCAGCTTTATACAAAATATTTGGAGGTGGAATGAGCCTTTACGACTTTACAATAATTTTCCCGGTAGTTTTCGGTTCCATGACTGCAATAGTAATATTTGCTCTAGTGCGTGTCTTGGGAGGTACCAGTGCAGGTCTCTTTGCTTCTCTTTTCTTTGCATTGTCACCGCCTATCATAGTTAGAGGAACAATTGGATGGTTCAAGTCAGAACCCTTGGGTTTGTTTTATGGATTGTTAGGGGTCTACCTGTTTCTAAGTGGGATAAAATCAGAAAACAAGAAAATTGCCATATCAAAACTAGTGGGTGGTGGATTCTTTCTTGCTGTGGGTTTTGCATCTTGGGGAGGAATAGAGTTCTTCCTTCTTCCTTTGGGATTATTCTTTATTGCTCTGCCTTTCATACGAAAAGATCACAAGTTCCTTCTCTGGGCAGTTCCATTGTTTGTAGCAGTAACTATGTTAATAGCTGGAGGTCTATTTGCAAGACCTGGTCCAACTTTTGTATTTGGTATGAGAGGATTTGCAATGATTGGACCAGCAATACTGCTTGTTATAACAATCTTCATTCAAAAATATAGTAAAGAACAACACCGTATACGTAATAGTCTTTTAGCTTTAGCTGCTTTGATAATAATTGGAGTTGTAGTATTATCTGCAGGATCTTTGGGTTCTGCAAGTTTCCGTTATCTGAATGCGATGAACCCATTCCTGACTTCCGAAGATCCTCTTGTTGACTCTGTTGCAGAGCATGCAACTCCAACACTTGCGCAAAACTTTAGCTATTTCTCTGTACTGATGCTGTTTGCAGGGCTTGGAATATGGCTTGTATTTAGAAAACGAAATGGTGATCCAAGTGCATCTAGATTTTCTATTAAAAATGAGATGATTGTATTTGCTTTGATCATAGGAATAGTTGGAGCATATTCAGGTTCTACTTTCTCTAGACTGGAATTGCTTACTGCAACTTCTGTAATCATACTTTCATCCATAGGACTTGCTATTCTAATCAAAGATATTCTGAAACGTCAAAATGCTCCGGTCAAATTTGTTGAATCATCAAAGAAAGGAACTGGCTCAAAGAAAGAAATTCCTACCAAGAAGACAAATGAATTGCTTGGAAGAATTCCAAAGATAGCCTTTGTTGCAGTAATTGTGGCATTACTGCTGGTTCCAACCTTATATCCAGTAAATGCAAACTGGATAACAATAACAAAATCTCCACCTACAATTCTCAATGGTGGATCAAACTTTGCCATCTCCACTAGCGACTGGCCAGATGCTCTAAACTGGATTAAGAATAATACCCCGAAAGATTCTGTAGTTGCCTCCTGGTGGGACTATGGATACTGGGTACAGACTCTGGGAGAACGAAAGACTCTTGCTGACAATTCCACTGTTGATACAAATATCATTGCCAACATTGCAAGAATGCTCTTGGCTTCCCCTGATGAAGCATGGAAGATGCTAAACAAGGCAGGTGCAAACTATGTTCTGGTTTATGTGGTAGGCCAAAAGTTTGTCTCAAACGGTCAGGATCTTTACATACTTGGAGGTGGAGGAGATGAAAGCAAGAAACAGTGGTTCATGAAGATAGGAGGCCTTGATTCGACTAAATTCCTACAAGATGATTCCTTTACACCGACTGACTATTTCTGGAAAAATACTTTACTTGGACAAATGTTCCCATTTACTCCACTGACATACTATGATCCAAACACTCACAATGAATCACCTACCTATACTACTGGATATACTGCAATTTACTCTAAAACTATCAAGTATGATGCAAATAGCAATGGGCCACTACGTCTAGTGTATTCATCCCCAAGCTTAGACAGAAAAGACTCGGGTGTGTTTTCAGGAGTATTAATCTACCAAGTAAACCCAGATTACAAATCTTCTACAGCATCAACAACTAGTACCTCACAAGGAAATAGTTCAAGCACAACGACAACACCTACAACAACCACAGCACCAACTACAACCACAACACCTAGTGGCGGAAACATTGCAGTGATAAGCACAAAGTTTGGAGATATCAAATTTAGATTATTTGATAATGTAGCACCAAAGACAACCGCCAACTTTGTAAAACTTGCCAACTCTGGTTTCTATGATAAGACTGTATTCCACAGGATAATGCCAGGATTTGTAATACAGGGCGGTGATCCAAATACGATAAAAGGTGACAGAAGTACATGGGGTCTTGGAGACGCAGGATACACAATTCCACCAGAATTTAGCTCCACTTTGAATTTCACAAAGTACATGGTAGGCATGGCACGTGGCAATGATGTCAACAGTGGAAGCTCCCAGTTCTTCATTACCGTTGGAGATGCACCATGGCTAAATGATCAGTATACTCTATTTGGTGAAGTTGTATCTGGCCAAGATGTTGTAGATAAAATTGCATCATTGAAAACTGATCCAACTACTAATCAGCCAGTAGATGCTGAGGCTGCACGTGTGACAACAATCACCATAGA
>JAJSDS010000156.1 GCA_028580875.1 Nitrosotalea sp. | reverse complement strand
CTAATTTTTACCCTTATGTAAAATGAGGATCATTTCTTTGTAATATGGCATGAACCTTTACTTCATGATATGCACGAATTACATCAGTTGCGCTGATCACGCCTTCTAGATTACCATTTTCATCAGTTACTGGAATACCACTTATCTTGTATTCAGCCATCAATCTAGCAGCCTTTGCAAGATCATCAGCACATCCTATCGTAAGGAGCTCATTGCCAATCAGGTCACTTACCAGTAATTCTTTTGTAGAGATTTTTGGTAACAGATAGTCTCTCGTATTTTGTTTGTCAAGTTTGAAATATTCACTATTTTTCAGAAATGTATCATAGCTGATTATACCAACTGGTTTCCCATCGTTATCAGTTACAACTAATCTTGCAATCTTATTTTTATTCAGCATAGCAAGAGCAAATGACAGTGAGTCAGATTTACGGCAAGTTATCAATTTGGTATTCATATAGTCTTTGACTTTGTAAGCACCTGCAAATGAATTAGAAAAGTGTTTTGTTAGATCAGATTTTGTAACAATCCCTATGAGTTTTTCATCATCCACAATAATTATAGAGCCAATCTGAAATGCATCCATGCGTATTGCACACTGTACCAAGAGTTCATCCTGATCTTTTGATATAGTGAAAAGATTTCTGCTCATTATTTCATTTAGAGGTATTTTATCTAACGTTCTTGATGTCTTGTCATTTTGTAAGAATTTACCAATATCACGTTCAGTTACTATACCAACAGGAATACTGCCATTAGCAATAACAATTCGTTTTATGTCATTTTTTCTCATGAGAAATAATGCATCATGAATAGTATTCTCAGGACACAGTGTCATTACAGGCGTAGTATATGGAACATGTTTTGTCATAATCAGTTATACGTGTTCAAGAATTTAAGGCGCTGATATGATTCTCAATGTTGGTTGACGTGATGGAAAAATTTGGATAATTCCTAATTTGATATAGTAGAATTAGGAACTATTTCGATATCAAGTGCACCGTTGTTAAAACATGTAACAATGGACTTGATCTTAGATTTGTACAAAAAGTACTTTTTACCATCATCGTTGATTGAACCAGATATTCCAAGTAGCTTGTGAGTATGCAGTTGCTGCACTCTTCTGTATGCGGTGCTGATCGGTATGCCACAGTCAATGCTCAATTCAAGAGCAGATTTTGACACATCCATGGTGGATTCCAGAATGGCACGAGAGTACTTGTCTGCCATGATTTCAAGCAGGACATCTTTGGTTGTTTCTTCTTGTACGGGTTTTCCGTGTAGTAATACTTGCATGTATGGAGTTTTTTTTAATTTGATATAACAAGTGGGACTGCATTGCACGGCAGTGCATGCAAGATAGATTTTGGGCTAGTGTACTATAGTGACTGGGCACTCTGCATGTTCCGATACATGTCGTGCAGTACTTCCAAGTCGCTTGAGTGATGATATACCAGTGAGTCTTCTACTTCCCATTATTATCATATCAGTCTTAAATTTTTTTGCTTGCTTTAAGATTGCATTTGAAACATCATCATTTACAATTTTGTACGATGTCTTGGTTCCCCCCTCTCTGCATTTTTCTACAACTTTTTCCAATTCTTTTTCGCCTTGCAGTTTAAGCGTTTTTACAATATCCTGATAATTTGTCACGGCAGCACCTGCAAATATAGAATCGTTTATGGGATAATAAACAGGAATTACCATTAAAATAGTCAGATCTGCTGTAAAGTTTCTGGCAATGTCCCTTGCCAAGTCAAGAGCTTTTTTTGATAATGGAGAACCTTCGTATGGAACTAGGATATTTTTTATGACCATAATACAATTATGTAACACTTTCAATAATATTAATAGATATTTAGATTATCAGACATAGTTTTAACATGTTATCACAGGTGATAATTTTGCCAGTGATTTTATACTAAATTAGAATAATGCGTCATATGACAACTGCACGAGACATCATGTCCAAAAAAATAATCACAATTGAAACAGATTCATCTGTAACGGAAATTGCAAAAATAATGAACAAGAACAACATAAGCTGTATCGTGTTAACTGAAAATGAAAAACCATGTGGCATAATCACAGAAAGAGACTATTTGTCAAGAATCATTGCACAGAACAAAAAAGCATCAGATCTTAGCCCCACACAAATAATGTCCTCTCCTTTCACTACTGTTTCCGCAGTTGCACTAGTGGATGATGTGGCACAAACAATGCTAGAAAACAAGATTAGACATGTTGTGGTCATGGATAAAGATCAACCAATAGGAATCATAACAATAACAGATTTCCTAAAACACATTAATACCATAGTCCCAGATTCAGACGAATATAGAAGAGATCTCTATGAAGGTTTGTTCGAAGAACATGAATATTGGGACAGACAATAGATTGTAATTACATGGTCGAAAACGATGAAAAAGAACACAAGGATAAACTATCTTCAGATTACGGGTCATTATTAAGGGAAAATGCGATTTTAACAACCTTTTCTGTTTTCTTGTTTGGATTCTTGTTGAACATTGCAATCAACCCTTCAAAGAGTTTTATTTTAATAGACAAGATCATTCTTTTGATAGCATTATTTTCTATCACAATATCTGCGGTACTTTTCATAATGCCAGTAATTTACCATCATTTAGAATATCCATACCTTGATTTTGATAAATTCAAACAAAGGAGCCACCGATTTACGTTATTTGGTTTGATTCCTGCAATGATTACACTATTCCTAGGTTTACAACTTGCAACTAGATCTTTGGTAGACAACATTACTGTTTCATTCATACTTGGAACAATACCATTTATTCTCATCTATGTATTTTACAGATTACGAAAATAAGCAGATATAACATATTAGAAAAACAATCTAGTTTACAGAGTTATAATTAGAACCAAAAACTAGATCAATGTTTCATGCGTAAGAAAATTTGATCAACAACTCTTCGCATTTCAGAATCAGATCCAGCACTACACAATTTTGTGAGATCAGTTGTTGTTACAATTCCAACCAGTCTGTTTTCGCGTACAACTGGTACCTTGTGAATTCTTCTCAATTTCATAATCTCAGCTAATTCCCATACTGATTCATCTGGATTGATTACAATCAAAGGTGACGACATTACTTCTTTTACAGGAGTGGAAAGAGGTTTTTCATGAGCCGCAACTCGTCTTACAAAGTCTCGTTCAGTTAGTATTCCAACTGCAATATTTTGGTCCATAACCACAACACATCCTACACCCGAGTCTTCCATTATCTTTGCAGCGTCCTTTATTGTAACTGCAGAGTCTACCGTAATTACCTGATGTTTCATTATATTTTGAACTATTTCAGTCATACAATTTACCAGTATTTCTCACTTAAAAGTACACGCTTGGATTATCAATAATGACAATTGTTTTACACAACACCGTGATTTCAAAAGAATGCTAAAGCATCAGGTTTTGAAAAATGGTCATTTCGACCTATAGATGCAGTGTAGTTAGAATCTGCTAACTTCCAAGAGATATCGATTTTACGATATCAGTCTTGGTGATTATACCTACAAGAAGTGAGTTTCGTACAACAGGAAGACCGCTTATTCCATGTCTTATCATGAGAAGAGATGCTTCAGATACATCTTTTGACACATCAACAGTGACAGGATTTGGAGTCATAATATCCGCAGCAATAAAGGCAACAAGATAACTTAGTTGATTTGATTTAAACTCAGTTGGATGTTCAGCCATTCGGTATCGTTCTATTTCTTTTGGATCTCCAAATTGTCGCAACCATAATGGAATTTTAGCAGGTATAAAATCACGATGTGTTATAATTCCAACAGGTTTTTTGTTTCTGCTTACCACCACTCGTGATATCCTATTTTTCACAAGTACATTTTCAACATATAAAAGTGAATCAGCAGGTTGGACTGTAATTACTGGCCGCGTCATTATTTTTGATATCTTGAGAGGTTCTGCAGCT
>JAJSDS010000155.1 GCA_028580875.1 Nitrosotalea sp. | reverse complement strand
TGCGATGGTGTGAAAACCATGATGTAATAATTGGATCGCGTGAAGCCTCCAAGGCAGAAGACGCTGCAAAAGAATATTCCAGTCTTGCACAGACACTATACTCTTCCATCAAGGGAAAGATTTCTGGAAAAGACAATGTCTCCGTTTCAAAAGAGAGTGATGTCTTGGTGTTATCAATTCCTTATGAAAATATAGATGCAATATGCTCGCAGCTTTTACCTAACATACGAGACGACTGTACTGTCATATCCCCAATCGTACCCCTGACAAAGACTGACCTTGGTTTTGAGTTCATCTCGTTCAAGGACAAGAAGCCATCTGCGTTTGAGTTGGTCCACAAGTACATGAAGAACAAGTCAAGGCTGGTATCTGCATTTCATACAATATCAGAGAAGAAATTGATAGATCCAAAACTTGTGCTGGATTCAGACATATTTGTGTGCGGGGATTCAGAGGACTCGATAAACATAACACGCCAGTTGATAACTGAGATAAAAAATCTCAGGCCCATACTATTGGGACCGGGATCATTGTCATATCTTGCAGAGGTGGCAACGCCGATACTTCTCAATGCAATGATAAAGAACAAGATGAAAAACCCAGGCATAAAGATAATCTAGTCTTTCCACTTGTAGTTAGCATGGGCCGCGTAAGAAGAAAGAATTGGTTTACAGCGATGGGTGTATTGTTTATCGTTGTTGCATGTATTGCCATAATACGTGACTTGCTAATATGGGGTCCAGAGTTTACATCGGATTTCTTTACGTCATCAGATATCACAAGTGAAAAGATATCAGTTGGCATGTTTGGCATTGCAGGATTTCTTATCATTCTGGGTTTGCGCGGTGAAAACTATGAAGAGTGAAAAGTTTTTAAAAACACAGAAAATTTTGAGGCTTGCCACAATAGATTGTACCGGAGTTCCGCATATCGTTCCCGTATGGTACATGTATTGGAATGACAAGTTCTATGTAGGTACAAACACTAGAACACGAAAGGCAAAGAACATCAGAAAAAATCCCAAGGTCTCATTTTGTGTTGATATTGGGATACGATCACCAGACATCATAGGTGTAATGGGAACTGGAAGGGCAAAATTAATCTTGAAAAAAGAGTTGGTGGAAAAACTTGCAAAAAAGATCTTGCTTCGATATTTTAAAAGCATGAAAAATAAATCAGCACAGCAACTCTTTGACCAGACTGACTGTATTATACAAATAACACCAAGAAAGGTTACAGAGTGGAAGTACTAGGCAACAAATTTTTCTATTTTATCTAGTGCATCTTGCAATATTGGAATATCAGGCAGAAAGACCATCCTAAAGTGGCCTGTGCCATATTTAGTTCCAAACCCTGAACCGTGGACTGTAAGTATTCCTGTTTCCTTCAATAATTCGGTTACAAACTCTTTATCAGAGCCATACTTGTTGTGTTCAATCTTTGGAAATGCATAGAATGCACCTTTTGGATTTGAGCAGCTGATGCCGTTCATTTCATTTAGTCTCTTTATGGTATAGTCTCGTCGTTTTTTTAGTTCAGAAACAAAATTGGATACATAATCCTGCGGTCCATTCAGTGACTCTAGTGCGGCATACTGTACTGGGAGATTTGTTGCAATCCTCACTCTGGACAGTTTTGGTACATTTTCTCGCAACAGTTCTAATTTCTTTGATTGGTTAAACGCGATGTATCCTACTCGCCAGCCAGACATAAGGTGGACCTTGGAAAATCCGTTCAATAAAATTACAGGCGAGTCACCGCTTACTTTGCCTATTCCGGTAAACTTTTCGTCAAAGACAATCTGGTCGTATATCTCATCGCAGATAATATACAAGTCATGCTCGTTTGCAAGGTCGACTAGATCCTTTAGCGACTTTTCGCTAAATACAACACCTGTGGGGTTGTTTGGACTGATAAGACAGATTGCAACTGTCTTTTCTGTAATCTTTGATCGTATATCATCCAAATCAGGAGTTGAGCTGTGCAGGTCTACAAGAAATTCGATTGGCTTTCCGCCAAACAATCGGACATATGATGCATATGGTGGATAATACGGACCAGGTATAAGGACCTCGTCACCTGCCTCAACAATTGACGCCATTACCATCTCCAGTCCTTCTGATACTCCGTTTGTTACCAGAACATCGTCTTCTAAAACCCGGAGACCTTTTTTTGCCTCTTTTTTTGCAATTGCTTGTCGTAGTTCTGGTAGACCCTCTGAAGATGCATAATAATTCTGTCCGTCCCTTACTGCCTTTATCAATGCCTCCTTTACCCTGTCAGGAGGCTGGAATCCATACTGGAGCGGGTCGCCGATGTTAAGGTATGTTATCTTTTTGCCTTGTTTCTGAAGTTTTCTTGCCTCCAGTGCAATATCCCGTATTGCATACTCGACTCCTGCTACCCTTTGTGAAATTTTCAATTACCTAGACAGATATTTAGCCCCGTTAAATTCTTAATTGATCGGACTCGTTGCATAGCCAGGATAGTGCGGGTGGCTTCGGACCACCAGGTCGTGGGTTCGAATCCCACCGAGCCCTTGATAATAAATAGACGGAAATTCAGATCATATTTGGATGAAATTACCAATTTCTTTATTCTATGTTGGCATATTATCCATCATAACAGGATCAATCGGAGCTGGAATTATTTTATCAGAATCAAGCAAGAGCACCAATAGTTTTTTGCTTGAGAACCTTGAAGCAAACAGCATACCAGTAAAGATCAAGGGAGACGGCATTGGGTACTATCTGATATCATCCGATAGTTACCAGAATGACATTTTAGCCAAGGTGGTTGACCCGCATGGAAATTCTCTTGACATAAGAAAAATAACAAACAAAGTTACGGTTGATTACTTTCAGTTTTCACACGGTGACCAGGTTACGCTAGAGCTTACCAATCTTTCAGACAAGCCCGTAAACATTACAGCTACCATAGGAGATACCAGAGTACAAGAGATCATGTTTCCTGCCATATTGATATTTGCAGGAGCGTTGATCTTGGTCTTTTCTGGATATAGAAGACTGAAGAACTACATCACAGAACAGCCAGATGAGAACAAGTCATAGACTGGAATACATAGCATAATTGCGCCTACCAGTAATGATAGATTGAATCCTATCCAGGTTGCTGCAAATACCACATTGATAATTGCAAATGGGACAAGTCTTTTTGTTTTTGTATAACCAAACTTTGAGAGCGTGAGAAATCCTCCAATTGAAGCTAGTAACAGTCCAGATTCTATTGTAAGATGAGAAGAAGTTACCAGCCCGTCAATTCCATATATGGTATGAAAATTGTAATCGACATATCCTCCTCCAAGCTGCAGTGCAGAGCCTGCAAGCAATAGCATCATTCCAGTGATTACTTTTCTGTTCTTTAGTGATAAAATAGTCCCAAATGCGGCAGAAAGTGCAACTATGCTTACTCCGGTATATACGGTGACATGCTGTATGGTCCAGAAACTGTCCGGTATCTTTAGTGCATGTGATGCCGAGTCCCATATTCCTCCAATCAGTACACTTGATGTACCCAAGACTGCCAGTATTGAAGCGAGGAATAATAGATCATTTTGTCGTGATAGAAACGATCGTGATACGATTTGCGGTATTACCATACTCTGACTCGAAATGATCTTGATATATAGAATGTTGTTATGGAATTTTTAGCATTTTACTTTATTGATTTTGATCTTTGATTTTGGAAATGACTATTATACTGGATTATACAAGATTATACCATGAATCCCGGCATAGGACTGATGAAGCGAAGGCTTCCAACAGAAAAGGAAGCAATACCTGTTGCGATATCAGGTATAGTGCAAAAATATGGTGTCAAGTCAGATGAGATCAAGACACTTGAGACAAAGTTTGATATCGACAGCGGGGACTGGTATGTAGCACTAGGGTTTGGGGAAAACGTGCCATAGTAAAGATGGACTCGGTACAGGGTACTATAACAGAGATTAAC
>JAJSDS010000154.1 GCA_028580875.1 Nitrosotalea sp. | reverse complement strand
TGTAAATTTAACTGGACAATTTCGTTTTACAAAGGCTGCAATACCATATTTGATGAAAACAAATGGTTGCATTGTCAATGTTTCATCAGATGCTGGTCTGAAATCATTTGAAAATTTTGAAGCAGATGCATATACTGCTTCAAAAGGAGCGCTGGTGTTACTTACAAAGGCATGGGCAGTAGAATATGCCAAGTATAAAATACGTGTAAATTGTGTCTGTCCTGGAATTGTGGAAACTGATATGACAAAGCCATATCTTGGAACAGAAGCTGATAGGGAAATGGCAATTGCAGAACATCCAATTGGACGAATAGGAATGCCAGAAGATGTTGCAAAGGCAATACTTTATCTTGTTTCAGATGATTCCTCATGGATTACAGGTGCAATTTTGCCTGTAGATGGCGGTATCATCACTAAATAATTATACTAACAAAATTAATAGAACCTAATTCTAAGGTTATAGTGTGACCCCAAAAAAGAAGAGTGCACTCAAGGTAATCATCATGCTCTCGATCATTTGGTTTGCTTCTGCATTACCTGTACCTTTCATATGGTCAAATCCAAGCCCACAACAGTCTGAACAGTTCAGAACCTATCTTGAAATAGCTGCCTTGATTTCAGTGCCATTTATTGCAATGGCAATTGCTTGGACACTCAAGCCTGAGCTGACTACACGTGGCTAGCCAAGAAACTCTACTGCTCCCTAATCCTTCCTGTGTCGTTTTAATCCACCTAGTTCTTCCAACCCTTTCAACTTCAATGAACCTCCATTCGTTTAGAAGGGGTTGTATGATATTTTTATCAAGACTTGCAAATCTTGCTTGTTGAAAATTTTCTTCTCTTGCATTTACCATGATAAGCTTTTTTTCATGTGCAATCTTTGCCATTTCTTTTTTTGTTATCTTGCCACCATTTTCTTGTATTATTTTCAAAGCCTGAACCAGAATAGGCTTTGGAGTATGAATTTCATAAGCTGGCAATTTGACAACAGATTTGAGTCCTGATGAAAGCTGTTCTCCTTTTACGCTAGAATAACTTTCAGGCTCTGCATAATATGGGGTAAGCTTTGTTTTACCTTGAAACATCATGCATGCCATCATACATGCAATTGCTTGGATTTTTGATCCGGAAGAACAGTTAACAAAAATGTCATTGCCATCTTCTTTTTGTACAATTTCACGTAATGCTCGAAGGATCTTGAAGAGATCAAATCTGTTGGACTGTGCAATTTGGACTTCGATCTTTTCTTTTTTTAATTGCGTTCGAATTTTTTCCATGTATCCTTGAGCTTGATCTTTTGATGGCTCTGCATGCATTAGAAGCCACACTCTATCTGCTTTCATCTGTTTTGCAGGAATTGCAATACGGTCTATTTCAAAACCTACAGGGGCAACATGTATTCGAAGGTTGACTATTTTACTCATGTTAGTATGTATAGTTACCATACTATGGTGATCATATATAATAATTGTGCTCACTATATCAAAATATGCAACAAAAACTCACATCAGAACAAAATGAAGTATCAGTGTATCCCAGAGTAAGATCAGTTTTTGAGAACTAGTTCTTCATCCATGGTGTAGATTCTAGATAATCTATGGATTTTATCATCTCATCAAGTCTTGTTGCAACTGCAGTAACTGATCGAAATTCTTCATACATCATTTTTTCTTCATCTTGTGATAGAACCTGACTTTCTGCAGCATCAAAGAACTTGTCTTCTTTTGTTAGATGATCATCAAGATACACTGCATATGCCTTGAGAAACCTTGCAACAGGCTCGCGGTGGTTTTCCCCCAACTTCCATTTTTGTAGATATTTTGAAATGTTTGATGCTATTCGTCTTCCAAATTCATGTTCAATCATAAATACTCGGATCTCTTGCTTTAGTGAATCATAGCTTGCAACACATGGAAAATACTGGTCTTCTTCTCTTGCATAATGTATTGCATCTAGAAATTCAGACATGATTGAAACCATTATGTCAATGTCAGAAAATGGAATATCATTTCCCTCATTGAGTCTAGTATAACACTTGACAACTATTTTTTCTAGTCTTCGTATTTGTCGATGGTCGTTTCGTAATGTTTCAGTGCCGCTCATATCATATCCTGGTAATCTTTCAGGGATTTGCTGTAAATAGTATTACTTTTTTTGGTTCATATTGGATAATGGCAAAATGTGGAACAGATGAACCGACACCATAATACCCTGCAGGTCCACCAAGACCCAATCTTATCAGATAGTCGCTTGTTGGCTGTATGTCAATTTCTTTGCTTTCCAATACATGTCCTGAAATTTTTTCTTTTTTTGATTCAAGTTTAGAATAAATTTCACGAATTTTGCCTCCTTGGTGAACCAGTGCAGCCTCCATGTGCTGATGTCCACATAAAATGATGTGATTGTCTATGTGTTTTTTCACCTCGCCGAAAGCAGAGGATGCCTTGTAGTGATATCCATGGTAGCTAAAGAATTCAAAGCCCTCATCTGTGAGTCGCTGCCAATTTCTTTGATAAAGCCAAGCCTCGCCATCAGCATTTTTTGGAGTTATCTTCTTGGGATCTAATGGTCCCCCGTGAACACAAAAAAGGCCATTTTTTGTATCGAGGAACTCTTGGCTGCCAAATGTCCCATCCTTGTTCTGTTTGAAAAACGAGAGATCTTCAAAGCCAAGTCTTTGATGAGCATCCATGCTTTCAAGAGAACTAGCGCTGACTTTTTTTCCGCTCAAAAATCCTTCATCATGATTACCCATAACAGAGAATATTGGATAGTTTTCTTCTAGTGACCTAAGTTTTGATATGACCTCCTTTGGATAGATGCCACGCTCAAGCAAATCACCTAGATTTATGATTCTTGAAAAAGAACCATATTTTTTTACAAATTCATCACTTGATACAGTCTTGATTATCAAGTCAAGTGCATTGTAATCTGCATGAATATCAGAAAAAACTAGGTCCACTAGTCCATAGTGGTTTTTTGGCCTAATTTGAAATTTTTTGTGTCAATGGCATATCTCATGCGCCTATGGCTTGATTATTTTTGAACACTAGGAAAGATTATTCTAGGATTTTAGAATAAGAAGGTAAAAGTTAGATCTCAATTAAATAAATCAAGTTTTGCAATGTTATCAATAATTAGTTGCATTCCTCATTATCGCTACCCTTTGAGGATGCGACCAATTTATTATTCGGGATCAATTTTTTGTATGGATTGTTTTGGAACCTGAAGTTCTCTGAATGTATCAGGATGAATTATCTTGGCTAGAATCTCAAGACCTACAACAGTTCGTGGACCAGGCTTGCTAAAGTACTCGTTTGCATTTACTGCATAGACTTCGCCCCTATTTACTGCCTTGATTTTTTTCCAGTCCTTATTTTCAAGCAATTTTTCATATTCAAGAACTGTTCTTGACACATCAAATCCACATGGCATCAATATTACAATATCAGGATCAAATGTTATTATTTCATCAATCTGCATTCTTCTTGACTTGTCTCCAGTCAGACTTATTCCGTTTATGCCCCCCGCTATATCCACCATTTGAGGAACCCAATGACCTGCTGAGAACAATGGATCAAGCCACTCTATGCAGAGTACCTTGGGTCGTGAGATTTTCGGAGTGTCTTTGATATGATCAATTCTTTTTTGTAGTTTTGTGACAAAATCTTTTGCTTTTTCTTGTTTTCCTACCCTATTTCCGATTTGAATAATATTTTGCAATATCTCGTCTAGGTTTTTTGGATCAAGGACAAGAACTTCGGGTTTGCCTCCAAGCAGTGATACTGCTTTGTCTATTTCCCTAGTGTAGGGCGAGCATACTTCGCATATTCCTTGTGATATGATAAGATCTGGGTTTGCTTTTTTTAGAACTTGCTCATCTAGGATATAGATGTCCTTTCCAGAGGTTACAAGTTCTACCACTTTATTGTCAATTTCTTGGCTTGACATTTTTTGTGGATCAAAGGAGGAATGAATCAC
>JAJSDS010000153.1 GCA_028580875.1 Nitrosotalea sp. | reverse complement strand
GTATTCTGCAAAGTCTTTAGGTATTTTATGAGTTCTGGCAACTGTGGGTACATTGTAGGTTCGCCTGAAAGCGAGATTGCATAATGGCTTGGAAGCAATGACTCGTCAAGTTTCTCTTTGTTGCTTTTTGGATCTCCATAATGACCCATTATCAACTTCCTTCTCTCTTCCATCAAGTTGGACATTATAACTTCCGGAGGTGCAACTTTGTCTGTTGGCATCTTCAAGGCGCTGTAAAATTCCATTGGTCTCCAGCAGTACACACATCTATTTTCACAAAACATCCCGGCTGGTGAGAATTCCATACATCTGTGCGTTGAAATGCCATAAAACTTGTGTTTGTAACATTGACCATCATCTTTGAATGATTTTTTTGTCCAATGACATAATTCTACAGTTGCATGATCTGAGATTCCATACTTTGCTTTTTTTAACTGATTTAGAATTGTAGGTTTGATCTGGATGAATTCATTTTCAACTTCAACAGTTTCCCCAGAACAACTCATGTTTAGCTTTTTGCACTGGTTTTAATTAAATCTAGGTAATCTATTTCAAAAATGGCACACATGGAGCATTTTCCATTGGAACACAGAGTACTGTACCTAGATACAACATGGCGTAAAAGACTACTCCTGCTGCTAACCCCATAGAGACCCACCACATTCTCAACTTCATATTTGCGATTAGTTTTTTTGTTGCTAATAAACCTAACCTTGATTTTCAGAAAATAATTGATAAAAATGTCACAACCTGATCTGTAATTCTTGTTTTAGATCCGCTTGTATTGTATTTGGTTTACCACAAAACTATCTTATATGACATATTGGTACCACTGAACATGAATGCTGCAAGAATAACTAGAGTGAAAGAACCTCTGGAAATTCAATCTCTTGAAACTCCAAAACCCCGAGGCGCACAAGTTCTCGTTAAGGTAGAATCAGCAGGTGTGTGTCACAGTGATATACATTTGTGGGATGGAGGATATGAGGGTCCTGCAGGATCATTCATGAAAACAACTGACAGGGGTGTGAAATATCCGCTAACTCCTGGACACGAAGTGGCAGGAGTAGTAGAAAGTATGGGTGAAGAAGTTGAGGGATTTGTAAAAAATGAAAAAGTTTTGGTATTTCCTTGGATAGGAGAGGGTCTATGTCCTGCTTGCAGGGTAGGAGAAGAAAACCTCTGTGACAAGCCAAGGTCTTTGGGTGTGTATAATGATGGAGGTTATGCAGAGTATGTTCTTGTTCCAAGTTACAAATATCTAGCAAAAATTAACGACATGGACACTGATATCTGTGCTCCATTATCTTGTTCTGCTCTTACGGCTTATGGTGCAATCAAGACTGCCAAACTAAATCCAAACGACAATGTAGTCATAGTAGGGGCAGGGGGTCTAGGTTTGATGGGTATCCAATTGGCCAAAGCAATTAGCGGTGCAAAAATAATCTCTTTGGATGTAAATGATGAAAAATTAAAAGTAGCAAAACAAAGTGGTGCAGACATTACCATAAATTCTGTAAAAGAAGATCCTATCAAAGCCATTATGGAATTAACAGGTAATCTAGGTGCAGATGTTGTAATTGATTTTGTCAATGCCACAAAATCTGTAGAAACTGACATGCAAATACTCAGACGTAGAGCACGAGTTGTACTTGTAGGACTGTTTGGCGGTTCTTTGCAATTAAATCTTGTAACAATGCCTACTCGTGCATACAAGATTATGGGATCGTACACAGGTTCTATGACTGATATGATCGAGTTGATTTCACTTGCTCGAAGAGATGTGATAAAACCAATGATCTCAAACAGATTCAAACTCAATCAAGCTACAGAGGCATTGACAATGCTAAAAGAAGGAAAGATAATCGGCAGGGGAATAATAAACCCATAAAATATTTCCTGATTATAATAAAAATAAGTTTCGCGCGTTCTGAAAGGCAGACATTTGGTCTAGTTGAGTTAAGATTAATACTGGACTGGAAAGATTTTCCTTATGTGGCCCTTGTAGTATAGTGGTTAGTATAGGGGACTGTGGATCCCCGGACAGGAGTTCGATTCCCCTCAAGGGCCCTCTTTAATTTTATATTGATTCACTGTCTAAATGGAAATCTCAAAATATTCCAAATTTGCTTGATTCCATCTCTTCTTTTATGGCTAGTTTGACCTTGAGATTCTTTTGACTTACCTTGTCACTTAACCAAGTCAAAAACTTGTGATCCAATCCCTTTCCCTTTATCTTCTCAAAATCTGGTCCCAGCTGGTCTGACAGTCTTCTTACAAGTGATCTATTGACACAAACTACGTAAAAATGCCAACCAAATGCAAATTCTGAATCGGTTACTATGAAGTCATTTTCACCGTGGACCATCTTTTCCACGTTACTGAGAGTCGATATGATGGCTTTACTGGTATTCTCATAATCGATTGCGGATACGTTGATGTTGATCCTTTCCTGCATCATTATCTCTTATGCCATGTTTACAAATAAAAACATGACTGAGAATTTGGTTTAATGGTTAAGCAAGTGTTCTACTTCTATGTTGAAAAAAGTCTTGAGAATGCCGATATAGCTCTTTACAGGATCGGGTATTTCATCTCCACATGCAATTCCTAGGTTTTTTGCATTTATCCATATTACAACAGTTTGAAGTATTGTCAGAAACCTATCATTTTCAAAATTTCTTGAGCCTACCGCTTTGGAATATCTATCAGCAAATTCCCATGCAACCGCAAAATCAATACAATCTGTATTGAATATTGCAAGCATCTGATCTCGAAGAGATTCTGCCATCTTGAATGGCGTGACATTTAGAATGTATGGAAAGTCTATCTTGTCTGGCATGTGTCCTGTAAGGGGACCCCATAATGTTATCACTCTACATCCAAGTCTTAGGTTTTGAAATTTTAAAATCATCTTTTCTATTATTTTTTCATCTGAAAACCAGAAAAGTATTACACTTGCATCGCTAATGTTGGCTTCTGTAATATCTTGGTGCATAAATGATCCATTAGTGATCTGTTTTTCCTGGACTAGTTTTTGTCCTTGGAGTATCTTTTCTTTGTTGTTGTCAACTCCTACTGCTTTTTTTACCCTGAATTCTTGCAGGGCTATTGCAATACTGTTGCCATTGCCACATCCTAAGTGGTAAAAAACATCATTTTCAGTCAGTTCTGCAAATCTGAAGATCTCCCTAATTGTCTCATCTGATAATTCCACATCATCGCCACTAATTATCGAGCTAGGAAGTGATGATAGGTATTCTTCGATTTTCACTAAATCAACATAGTCTATACTAAATTTATTCTCTTATTCTTTCAAGGGCAGAAACTGCCTGCCACAATGTAACTCTGACATATGAGGGCATGTTAGGATCTTGAGATATGTCATCAAGAAGACTTATGGCGTTTGCGGCCCTTACGGAAACTGGGGAATCCTGTTTTTTCAAGTTTGCAACAAGATCTGTCAAATCTTTCTTTATGTTTCTTGGAGTGGAAGGATTTGATGCAATTTCAGCTAGAGTGTTTATGGCCGTATTTAGTGTATCAATATTTGGATCCTTTTTCTCGACCATTGTACCATTCAAGCTAATGCTAATTGAGCTTATTTTATAAAGTTTGCACTATACTTCTACAAAGATATTTTCAGATTCAATTATTACTTTATACGAATTCAAGTCTTTTATCTTGACGGGAAATTCAGAGAGCTTACCTGCTTTACAATCAAATTTTGCTCCATGCCAACCGCATGTTATAATTGATCCGTTTAGACTACCTTCAGAAAGACTTGCTCCGGCATGTGTACATGTGTCATTTACTGCATAATAACTTCCGTCTATATTGGCAACAAGAATGTCTTTACCGTCTACCGTCACCTTTTGCATTTTGCCTGGAACAAAATCACTTACTTTTCCAACAATTATCTTTCCCATGAAAGATCTGAGACTTTGACTCTTAATAATTTTAATGTCTTTGTTCTAGATGTCAGAATTATGAATTAGACAAATTTTACAGTGTTTTGTAACTTGCCTAGATTTTCTATCTCCATTTCTATCTTGTCTCCATCCTTCAAAAATACGGCATCTG
>JAJSDS010000152.1 GCA_028580875.1 Nitrosotalea sp. | reverse complement strand
TTCATTTGCTGTTTGTCCAAATGCTGGTGCTACACCTAAGATAGCAACTAGAGCCAAAAGACCAAATAGTGCGCCAATTGGTTTTGACTTCATTGTTTTTCTGTACTTTTGATCTTATAAAAATATGATCCAGTATGATTCCACAATCATGATATGATAAATCATGATATTATTTTTTGATTCAATTAGAATTAGTTAAGATAATTATGTCTTAGTTAGATTGATATGTTCTCCAACAAATTTGTTCCTAGTTCTCAATGATTTTATGCAAAGTGAGATGCCAAAAATAATAATTGAAATAAGAACTATCATTCCACCAGGTGCTACATTTAGCACATATGAAGACAATATTCCTGCAATAGCAGAAAATACTGCAAAACTCATCGAAAGTATTGCAGTTTGTTTAAAACCTCTTGAAAATAATATAGCTGTAACATTTGGTACTACAATAAGTGATGAAGTTAGTAAAATTCCAACAAGTTGCATTGAGCTCACTACAGTAATAGCTGTAATTATAACAAAAAGATAATTGATCTTGTCAACTGATATTCCACTCACTTTTGCTTGTTCTTCACTAAATGTAGTGTATACAAGTTTCTTGTAAAGTAACAATATTATGACAAATATCACTCCACACAGACCTAAAATAAGAAGAGTGTTTTGTAAGCTTACCAGCAATATGCTACCAAAAAGAAAACTGAAAATATCAACAGTGAAACCTTTTGCCAAGCTAATCAGAATTACTCCCATAGCAAGACCAGATGAGAGTAAAATTGCAACTGTTGCGTCACTAGAAATTTGAAACTTTTGTTTTATCTTTGTTAAAGCTAATGCACTTGAGACAGATACTGCAAATGCAGTCCATAGTGGATATATGCCAAGATATAGTCCTGCTGCAATTCCACCAAATGCTGCATGAGCAAGAGCGTCACCGAAGAGTGATTGTTTTCTTAAAACAAGAAATAAACCAATCAGAGAGCACATTAAGGAAATTGCAATTCCACAGACAATAGCTCTCTGCATAAATGCATATGTCAATATTTCAAAATTCATTTTAATCCTCGTGCTTGTGCATATGCAATTGCATTGATGATTCAGAGTACATTTTCAACAAATCATCATTGTGAAAAAATTCTTCAGATATTCCATGAAATGATAAAGTTCTGTTAAGACATGCAACCTTAGTTGCAAGTCTTGACACCGCATCCAAGTCATGAGATGACCAGATAATTGTGATTCCATCTTTTCTGTTAAGATCATTTAGAATTTGGTAAAAAAATTCCATGCTCTGTGAATCAATTCCTGTAACAGGCTCATCTAGGATTAGTATTTTTGGATCATTTATCAGAGCTTTTGCAATGAAGACTCGTTGCTGTTGACCTCCAGACAAGTCACCAATTCTGCGCTTGCCAAGTTCATGAAGCCATACTTTTTGAAGAGACTCATCGACCTTGTCTTTATCCTGATCTTTTATCAGACTCATTCCTACAATTTCTTCTACAGTTGCAGGAAAGCTTTTTTCAAATACAGGTTTCTGAGGAACATAACCAATCTGTTTTAGATGATGTGTGGATTTTCGAATATCTTTTCCAAAAAACTTGATTGTTCCTTGGTAATTTGTAATAAGACCTAACATGCAGCTAAATAGAGTAGTTTTTCCTGCACCATTAGGACCTATGATGCCAAGAAAATCACGTTCATCAACGGAGAATGTAACTTTCTCAAGTGCAGAAACCCCTTCATATGAGACTGTCAAGTTTTCTATGTCAACCAGTGTCATGAGCACAATGCCTCTTTTAGATTAGACAAATTATTTTGCATTTTTTCTATGTAATCATCATGTATGTTCGTAACCTCAAGTGGACTGAGAACGAGTACTTTTCCATGTATTTCGTCAGCTATAACTTTTGAGATTTGTGGATTTACTGCTTCTTCAGTAAAAACCACATGTATTCCAAGATTTTCTGCCTTTTGTGTCATTTCTTCAAGTGTTTGCGCAGTTGGCTCAGCTTCCGGATTTAATCCACCAACAATTGTATTTTGATTCAATCCATATTCTTTTGAAAAATATGAAAATGCATCATGAAATGAAAGAAAATCTTTTTTATTGCAATTTGCAAGATCTGTTTTAATTTCATTATCAAGTGAATCCAATTTTTCTTTGTATTGATTTGCATTGTGTTGGTAATAGTCTGCATTTTTTGGATCAATTTTTATCAAGCCATCTGCTATGTTTTGTACTTGAATCTTGACTAGAATTGGATCTAGCCATATATGAGGATCTGTCATATTGTTATCATGTTTTAATAACTGAATATTTTTGCTGGAATCAACAATGACCATATTTGGGTTTTCAGAGACAAGTTTTGGAATCCAAGGTTCAAGTCCAGCGCCATTTACTATTATCATGTTTGCTTTTTTGAGATTTTCAATGTCTTGTATTGTAGGTTCCCAATCATGTGGTTCAACTCCCGATGGAATAATTACAGAGACATCAACTTTGTCTCCACCAACAGCTTTTGTAAATTGGTAAATCGGATAGAAAGTTACTAGTATTTTATGTTGATCAGAAACCTGTTGACTAGAATTATTATTTTGTTCAGATATCCATAATGCATAACCAGATAAGGGTATGATAGTTATTATGGCCAATATTGCTGCTTTGATACCCATTATCAACACAAATTTTGTTCGTGTGTTATTAATAAATTTATAAAATCTTAATAATTATTGCTGCTAAACTTATAAGATACTTAATAACAGTAATACCATGCCCATAGTATCAATATCTCTAAACGATGAGATTCTATCGGAATTAGATAGAATACAAAAAACAATGGGATTTTCCGGTAGATCTGAAATTATCCGAGCAGGCATAAGAAACTTGGTAGCTGAAGAAAAACAACATGGTACTCTATCTGGACTAATCCACGCCATTCTCATGATTGTACATGACGAGGAATCAGAGCAGGTTGTAACAGGAATCAAACACAATCATGAAGATTTGATTGGTACTCATCTTCATAGTAAAGTGGATGGCAACAAGTGCATGGAACTTTTCTTGTTACACGGAGACGCTGAAAAGATTAGTGTTATGACACGGGACTTTCAGACAAATAAGAAAATGGATAATGTTAAACTAGTTACAATGTAGAAATTTATTTTTCTATTTTATATTCCGTTTTCATTTAGAATCAATGCAAGAAGTGCTGCACGCGTATCTTTTCCGTATTGTGCTTGTTTAAAGTACTTGGCTTGTTTTGTAGAATCAATTTCAGGAGATATCTCATCAAGACGCGGTAAAGGATGCATTATGATGGCCTCATCTTTTATTTTACTTACTAGTTCAGGACCAATTTTATAACTTCCTCTGACTTTGACATATTCTTCAATGTCAGCAAATCTTTCTTTTTGAATTCTTGTTACATATATCACATCAAGGTCATCAATATTTTCTTCCAAATCACTAGTTTCAGTGTATTGCAGTTTTTTTCTTATTTCATAAGTTGAATCAGCACGGATTTTAAGCGATGGTGGAGATATCAGTTTGACATCAACGTTGTAATTGCTAAGAGCATACAAAAGCGAGTATACAGTCCTGCCATATTTTAGGTCACCAACAATTCCTATCTTAAGACCATCAATCTTCTTTTTTTCTTTTCTAATAGTATATAGATCAAGTATTGCCTGTGTTGGATGTTCTTCGGTGCCACTTCCTGCATTAATCAGAGGTTTTTCAGATATTTCGGCTGCAAATCTACTAGAACCGTCAAGTTGGTGTCTAAGAACCAATACATCAGAATACAGAGACATGATTTTTACAGTATCTGCAAGACTTTCGCCTTTTTTTGCAGATGAGGATGAGGCATCAGCTATTCCAAGTGAAGTTCCCCCTATAGAGGCCATTGCAGCCTCAAAACTTAGTCTAGTTCTAGTACTAGGTTCAAAGAATAGATATCCAAGGGTCTTTCCGCGTGCGATTTCTCTTCTCTCATTTTGGTTCATCCCAATTATTTTATCAGTTGCTTGGAAAACAGTTTCAAACTTTTGTTTATCAAAATCTCTCACTGAGACAATATCTTTTTGGAAAAAAGAATTGCTCATTGG
>JAJSDS010000151.1 GCA_028580875.1 Nitrosotalea sp. | reverse complement strand
CAAAGATTGGTCCCTTTATTTGGTAGCTTCCTCCATGACCCAACAGGCCAGGAAATGGTCCGCCTTCCTCGTTTATTGAAATCTTGTCCGTGGAATTGTCCGGAGATACGTCAAACAAGAAATTGCCGCTATCACTCATGAATATGTGTCCAAAAAGTGCTTGGTCATTTTTAAAAGCAGAAACTGCAAGTGTCACATCTTGGAATGGCACTTGGGTTGCAGCATCCTGCAAAATGAAGTTTATCTGGGTACCTACATGTGTATTGTCAATCAAAAATGGCGAAGAGTTGATTGACAGTGTGACATTTTTGTTTCCAATCATTTCGGGTGGAAGTATCTCACTTGCAAGCCCGTCTCCATGTGCTGACAAGAGAACAAAACTTGGAAACAATATGGATGAAATTATAATCAGAAAGGTAACCTGTCTCAATTCACATGTTCTTGACTTGTAACTCTAAATAAATAGTAGGCAGGTTCTTATCTGATCGCATACGCAAGTTTTCTAAGTAAAACAAATCTGAGGTTGAATCTATGTTAGAGGCTTGAGAATGTGTCTGCAAAATTGTAAGCGGTTCTTTCAAGCAACACTGGGTTGTATCTTTCAATGATTTCTCTGACCATGTCTACATTTTTCAAAAAGTAGACTTTCTTCAATTCGATTATTTCTATTTCTACAATTTTGTCATCTACAAGTTTTGCAAGAAAAGTGGAGACCGTGGAAGGCGCCTTTTTCACTTTTTGAACTATCTCATTGAATGAAAGTGGATTGCCTTCTAGTAATGTTAGTAGGATGTACCTTTGGGTATCTCGCCTAAGGCTTGTTATCAATATTGATTCTTCTTCGGTTACAAAAAGTGGATAAAATCTAGTCTCTCCTGATTTTCTGTCTATCTTTACGCTTCCAGTTTCCTCTAGTTTTTTTGCATGATAGCTTAGAACTCCGTTTTTCAACCCTGTCTCTCTCATTATTTCTCTGAATTTTATTCCTGGATTCTTTTCAATAATGTTGATAATCTCTGTGCTCCTATCCATGACTAATCTTTCCTAAATACACTAAGTGCAAACATTCCCAATGTTGACAACTCAAAGAAATGTGCAATCTCTTCAGCTGGGAATGGCCCTAAATAATAGGTATACTGCCATGCCGCATCTACAAGGGATAATGCTTCAGCTATGACAAAAAGCGAGAATGCCAACATTGTGAAAAATAATCTTTTGGTTTTAACTCTGACATATGCAATTGCAGATATTATGCTCAAGAAAACTGCTAAACTGATTCCGCTAAGGTGAATCAAAATGTGAAAAATCTGGAACTTGTGAAAAATATGAGGTAAAATTACTGGTACTGCCAAGATTCCTATGACTGTAAACATGATCAAAGTGAGCAAATTGGATCTGTTCTCTATGATGCTATCATACTTTGACATGGCATAATATGGTCGAAAATTGAATTTAAACGAACTGGTACAATCATCGAATGAGTATTAAATGATCTACATCATGAATGGTATATTCGTCAAATGTACCATCATGCTTATTTTGTAAAATTATCCTATGACATGTACAACATCATTTCGACTTCATCCCACTCAAGTTCTTTGTTGTGTGGCAAGTGCGACTATACAACAAAGATGAGTTGATTTTTTTATTCTGTTTACAACATACTATTACTTTTAGAATGTTTTTTGTACTTGTTTTGTTATCTTTCTAAGATCTATTACACCCTCACAATAGAAAAAGGCTACAACTATTAACAATCCCGTGATAGATGGTGCCGCAACTTGGACATAATCAAAATCAAATTTTGGAATGACTGATGCTGTGTTGCCTTGACTGTCTTGTATGTTGTTCTGTGTAGGCCCTGCTGATATAGTTGCTATGGCAGTTGCGTTTGCTCTCTCTTCTTCCATTATTATATTTCCTTGCGAGTCAGATGTTAGCCATTGCACCCATGTATTAGATGAAGGAAGGCTTTTTTCAATAACCTCACCTGTTCTTGTATTTATTATTGAAATCTTGTCAATGGTGTGTTGTGCAACCCAGAGATTGTGGTATTTGTCAAATGCCATTCCATATGGAAGATTGTCTGGATTGGAATCTAGTTGTATTTTCTTAAATGATTTGAGTAATGGATCGAAAACTGATATTGCATGACCTTCATGTTCTGAAATGTACAGCTTTCCTGTCTGAGGATCTATGACTATGGCAGTAGGGCCATTGATGGTATAGTTTCCCGATGGTGCAAACTCTGTTATTTTGTTATTTGAAATGTCAAGACTTGCAATCTTTCCAATTCCTTCTGCTATCCATATCTTACCTACTGTGTTGTCAATTGCCATTCCTAATGGGTCAGATTTGTCCGGTAATTTTATCGAGTCAAACTTTGCTGTATTGATATTGAATTTTAACATCTCTGCCGCAAATGTACTCAGATTTGTCGATGTAATCCAAATAGTATCATTGTTATCAATTGCCATATTAGTCTGAATCCCTTGATCTGGAATTGGGTACTCTTTACTTGAGTTGTCATCTGGGTTGTAATGCCCTAATACCTTTCTTGTATAGTCAATATACCATAAAGTGTCATGAGAGTCTAAAACTGAATATACTATACTATTTAGTCCCTCAATTTTATGTTCGGTATATTTTTTTGTCCCTAAATCAAATTCTAATATCTTACCACTATTGAGAGTGGTATCTCCAACCCATACTTTGTTTCTGTTACTGTCGTATACTGGATATCTTGGTGTGCTACTATTTCCTGGAGTTTTGTATTCTTTTATGTCTACTTGTAAATTACTTAATTTTGGTTTTACAAACATGTTGTAAGAATATAATAGATTAAGAGAATTCTCTTTGTCTTGCACTCCTTCTACTCTTACATTCCAATTTCCTGGGAATCCAAAAGCCGCATTGGTAGTAAACGTGCCAATGCCTGTTTTGTTCGTATCTATTGTGCTAGATCCGATTTCACTATCCGTTGGCGTGAGTTTGAGTTGAACCGATTTCATATCTATTGGTTTTTTATTTGAATCCAAAAATGATATTGTAAAATCATTACTTCCGGTTGCAAATGGACTCATCGTCAGCACTATTCTACTCCCGTTTTCAATAAATCCTGTCTGGGTGAATCCCTGAATGTTGGAGTTATCATTTGTAGTGAACGCAAATACGTTATTCTGTACCGATTGTAACTGATTTTGAAATTCGCTTGATGGTAAACCTGAATCAACTAATACTGCAACAGATGCAATAAGCGCAATACCTATGAGAGCTTCTATCTTTATGCTTGTATCAAATTTGGAAATAATTGGTTTTACATCTGTCATAGTTTGTATGATTGTATTCTTTATTACTCCCTTTGAAATTGTGGCATGTGCTCTGTTACTTACGAATATTTGATGATATCCTCCAAATGCTATCATGGCTGCAGCAAGTGAGAGTTTTACTATGAGGGTTTTACCATAAAATGATGATACTGTCAATGCAAGATTATTTTCTAAAACGTATAACAAAAATGGACCTGTAATCACAACTGCCCCAAGAACTGCGATAACAAGTATTGAAAATCTTGGAATAAGAAGCGATATTGTAGATATGCTGAGATTAGTGTCTGTAATTTGTTTTATCTGCGGCATTACTACAAATGCTAGATAAATTATTCCACCAATCCACAATGATGCAAAGATATTATGACAAAAATCTAACAATAGTGGAATTATCTGACCCGTAGCTGCTCCGTGACTTATTAGACTTGTAGTCAATAATACTACAAAACTTATGGCAAGCAAACCTGCAGTATATGATCTTGGGATAATTGTTGGGGTAGATTTTGTTTTTTGGTACATCGCAAATGATAATCCCAATAATGCAGACGCTGTGATCATTCGTAATATCCACATGTTTCCAAACTTTGTAGAAATTGCGTCTAGTATTCCGGCATTTATGGCAAAAGCCTGTACAATTATCATTGCAAAGCCTGATGCCAATATGATGATTGAACCAATCACTGCCATCTTTGCCATTGCACTATCTACTTTGATTCTAGTATGCAGTATGGAATCCTTGAATCTGGGTATTCGTGATATTGGACCCCATAACCATAGTG
>JAJSDS010000150.1 GCA_028580875.1 Nitrosotalea sp. | reverse complement strand
TGCATGGAAGAGTGGTGAACCAGGATTGATCTTCTTTGATATCATAAACAAATACAATGTTTTTGCAAAAGCAAGAGGAGAACCAATACGAGCAACAAACCCATGTGGAGAACAAAGTCTCTATCCATACGAGTCATGCAATTTGGGATCGATCAATCTATCTAATTATGTCAAGAGAAAAGCAGATGGTCAATACGAATTTGATTGGCAAAGATATGAAGAGACCATCAGAAAAACAACAAGATTCCTTGATAATGTAATAGATGTCAACACATATCCAATTCCAGAAATTGACAAGGCATCAAAAGACTCTAGAAGAATTGGACTTGGAGTAATGGGAGTTGCTGATCTATTGTTCAAATTACGAATCCCCTATAACTCACAAGAAGGATATGAATTCCAAGAGAAACTTGCTGAAGCATTGACATACTATTCCATGGAAGAAAGCATTGCACTTGCAAAGACACGAGGACCATTCCCACTCTGCTCAAAAACAGAATATCCAGAAGGTAAAATTCCTGTTGCGGGATACTATGAGAAACCAAAGAGTGCACGTACTTATGACTGGGATGCATTGATTGCCAAAATCCAAAAGCATGGTATCAGAAATGTCTTGACAACAACTGTTGCTCCTACTGGTACACTATCAATGATTTCTGACTGCTCAAACGGAATGGAGCCTATGTTTGCTCTAGTCTTTGAAAAGAGAGTAACTGTGGGTAGATTCTTCTATACTAACAAAATATTTGAAGCAGTTCTCAAAGAACATGGTCTCTACAACGATCAAATTCTAGAAAAGATTGCAAATAACTATGGTTCTGTGAAGGGAATAGCCGAGATTCCAGAATGGATGCAGAAGATATTTGTCACAGCAATGGACATTCACTGGGCTGATCACCTGATGGCTCAGGGAGTATGGCAACGCTGGATAGGTAACGCAATTGCAAAGACAATCAACATGCCAAATGATGTCTCATCAGATGATGTAAAAGCAGCATATCTACTAGCACATGATCTTGGTCTGAAAGGAATTACTGTATTCAGAGATGGTTCAAGACATGAGCAAGTATTGCACATGACTGGAAATAATGTTCAAAAGAACTTCCAAGTTACTGCAAGTCCATATGTTACAGATTATATCTCAAAAAATGTAACAAACACATATCTAAAAGCTGAGATAGAAAGAGCACTCCAGATAAAAATTCCAGATAGTGTAGTATCTTCTCCAACACCAGCACTCACACCAGAACAAATGGAAGAGAGATTGTGTCCTACATGCAAAAACAACTTGGTATTTGCAGAAGGATGTAGTGTGTGTATAGAATGCGGATATAGCGGCTGTACATCTGGATGATGATATAGGAAAAAATTAACACCATTAAATTAATCTCTGTAATGAGGGATGAAAACTAGTGGCGTGATGGGATTGTGTGCAACGCGTGCACACCAGATTGGCCTCTGACCATCACGTCACTTCAACTTCTATTTTAAATAAACAAGAAATAGAATGGGTTATAAACTTTTAACAAATTTTTTTTGACTCTGTTTGATTTATTGTTCACTAGATTTTAATCCAAAATACAGATTTGATCAAAACTCTTTTAGTATCTTTGATTCCTGAGAATGTCATTGAATAAGAAAATTATTGGTGCTGCTATTAGTGCAGGAGTTGCAGTAACCATTGCAGTAGTTTTCTTTGTGTTATTACCTCAATTACAAACTACGCCAACTGGACCTTCATCTGTTGTACCTCCAGAAAATTCTCCACATAATCCAAAGCTTGGACTTGTTATCATGCCTCCCACTCAAAAACCAACTCTTCAAGAAATCAAAGATGCGTATGCCCAGGCAGCATCAACAGGAATAGGAAGAAGTAATGTCTATCTCTCTTGGCCAATCATGGAACCAAAGCAAGGAGCATACAACTGGGGCTATTCAGATATTTTGATGGGACTAAACCGCGAACAAGGTCTTAACGTCACACTTTACTTTTCAGTGATTAACAATCAGATCTTAGGACCATTCCCAGATTGGATGGGAAAGCCACAGCTTGACCAGAAACTTCAAGATCAAACGGTAGCTACTCTTGATGCAATACTTTCACGATATTACATAGTAGATTATGTTGTCATTGGAGGCAGTGTTGATAATTACTTTAGAGATCATCCAAGTGAAATTCCACAATATGTGGATTTCTTCAATGGTGTGTATGCCAAATTAAAGGCAAAGCATCCTAATGTCAAATTTGGAAACTGGTTCTCACTAAATGATATATCCAACCATGACCAAGGAGATATTGTAGGAAAACTAAACCAAGGTGACTTTGTAGCATATTCCTATGCACCAGTAGATTTGTTATATTATCAAAGTAATAGTACGGAAAAAGAAGGCAATAACCTGCAAAAGATGATTGATTTTGCCAAGGGCAAGAAAATTGCACTGATGGAAGTTGGTTGGAGTACTGACAAATCCATTAATGGAACAAAAGAGGACCAGCAAAAATTTGTAAAAATTGTATATGACTTTTACAAAAAGAATCAATCCGATTTTGAGTTTCTAACCTGGTATAGACAATATGATAGACCTGTTGATACATGTTACAACTCGCTTAACCAAGACAACAACTCCATATTTGGAAATAATGAAGTCTTGAACAATACTGCCGCATATCTATGTGGTAGTGGTCTGTTTGACGTGGATAAAAATCCAAAACCTGCTTGGGATGAATTAAAACATCAAATACAATCTATTCCCAACTCTTAATTACTAAATCACAAGTTTCTTTCCTATTGAAGTATATCGGTATTTTTAGTATGATACTAATCCTAAATGTAATTCCAGCATATGCATTATACGAACCTCCTACAATTGAAGAAAAAACCATATTTGATCAATTGCTTACTCAATTTGAGACAGTTGATGCACCAAAAAAAGATGTATCTGATGTAATTGGAACATTTCAAAAACCCATGGTAAATACATTCTCTTGTAATTTTGGTGATACTAATAATCAAATTATAACAATAGTCAAAACCAAATTAGTAAAATTTGATGAAAATACAGCTCATCAGGATCTAGTTACAGGAGGTTCCTATACGTGGCATTGTTCTGAAACTATGCAAGATGGAAAACTTTTCCTAGACTGTAATAATGAGCTTCGACTTAATCCCAAAGTCATATCAAATAATACCCAAATAGACCCGCAGTTGCATGATATTGAAAATTTAGTTATATTGTACCATGAATTGCTTCATGGTCAACTTATGATTGATGCAATAACAAATTCTTCCTTGTGGCAGCAGGAAACTTGTAACCTGCAACCTGGAAAAGACATTGATTATTCCTTTGCTGATCCTGATCATAAAATAATAAACTATCTTCAAACACAGTTTGCATCTGATCTTGTTAACAAAGCAGGAGGAAAAATGATTACAAAAGAAATTTCCTCTGATGAAACAAATAATGGTTCATTTACTATCAAGGTACTAAGCTTCTCAGACTATCCATCATTTGGAAATAATACAAAAATCACTTTTAGAACAAATAATATATCTGAAAACTCATTTTTTCAAGTAAAAAATGATGTATTTCTGAGTGGATACCTGAAGAACAGCACAAAATCTGGCATTGCCTGGTTCTACCTCTTTAATGAAAAAACACAGAATGCTACATATGGTCCTATTCCCACTTGGGCAAAGCAAACTGCAGGCTTGTGGTCAAATGGGAATGCACATGATGAGGATTTTTATGCTGTAATTGATTATCTCGCAGGACATAACATTGTCAAGTCAAATAATGGAAAAAACACTTTTTCTACAATGCCTCACTGGTTCCAGAAAAATGCTCACTTGTGGGTTACAAATGAAATTGATGATAACACATTTGTTGATTCTGTCCAATATTTGATCTCAACTGGAATAGTTTCATGATAAAATTAGAGTGCGGTCGCCGGGATTTGAACCCGGGTAACGGGCTTGGAAGGCCAGTGTACTAACCAAACTATACTACGACCGCTCACTGTGCCAATCTTGGACCTACATAATAATTCTTTTTTCGTATTCATAGAGTATACGCGAAATTATGATGTGAGCTTCAAGTGGATTGTTGTCAACCGATACCGTCTTGTCGAAATATTCTTTGTTTTTATC
>JAJSDS010000014.1 GCA_028580875.1 Nitrosotalea sp. | reverse complement strand
GCAACACTATCAAGAGACTTGGATTCTAGAACTTTCATCTTTTCTTCTCTGACTCTTCGTCGCTCATGTCTGTACAGAATGTACGCCTTTGCGATCTCACCTAGTCCTTCCTCAATTAGAGTAGACTCTACCATATCTTGAACATCTTCTACACTTGGTGCTTCTGAACCGGAAAATCCTCTATTCACCAGTTTTGTAAGAACATGATTTGCTAGCTTGTCTGCTAGACCATGATCTGATCTTCCGCAAGCAACAAGTGCTTTGTAGATTGCGTTTGAAATTTTATCTCTTTGGAAATCTGATACTCGACCATCGCGCTTCTTTACTTGCAAGATCGAATTTTCTATTTGTGAAAAATCTGTCAACTTACTCCCCTCAACCCTATCAAATGGGAGTTAAATAAACACTGCGGCAAAAAATAATTTTCTAAAGCTAAACTTTGGATCAATTTTGTTGACACCGGTACGATTTCCATGGTATTAGATCATCTCACAGCAAAATAAATTTTGAGGAATTCATTGAAAATTCAATAAAAATTCCAGATTAATTCAAAATTTTTGTTTACTAAATTAATGGTCTTTACTGGTTAAATTATGCTAGTATGTAAGGTGACTTACACACAGAACACTTTTCAGCGATCTTTTCTTCCTTGAGACCACAGTTACTACAGATAGGCACTTTTTTGATAGGTCTGAAGGATCCTAGTAGCTCGCCTGCCTTCTCTATTGCTTTCTTTATTCCTGAAGAATCCATTGCATCTGGGACCTTTAACTGAACTAATAACCCGCCGTTTAGTATTTTTGAGAAATAGTTTGATTCTACGATCTTTTCATTTTTAGGATTCATTTCTACTATCTCAGAGGCATCAAGAACAACTCCTTCAGAATATGACTCTCCCATTGCGTGGTTGCTAATTGACATTTTACCATATTTTTCACCATCAAGTGACGAGAAGCGACTTGCGGCATCACTCTCAGTCATGGTAACAATAACATTATCTCCCATCTCTTTTCCTTTCTTTGTAGCCACTTCCATGGCTGTGTTTATCACTTTAGCCAAGATTTCGTGTCCAGCCTTGTTATTTTCATATCCTAGAATACCGTAAACTGCCTCCTTGAGTCCGATCAAATTAACAACTAAAGTCACTGATCCCTTTTGCATATACTGGGTATTGTTTGCAAGGATTGGGTTAAGACCACGTCTTGTTAGATCGGATATCTCCTTCTTTCTAAGAGACATGGCCGCTAATGCAGGCTTCATCAACAGTGCAAGTCTTGCTCTGAAATAGGTTTCATCTTTGTTTGATTCAAAGGCAAGTCTTGGCATATTGATCGATAGAGATTCTAAATTGATAGATGTGGTTCCAACATTCTTTGTATCTCCTCGTGCTAATCCTTTGTTAGATACTAATCCCTTAGCAAACATAACATGTCCACCTAATGCAATTATATCTGCTAAAATTTCTGAATAGTCACTTAGTTTGGCTTTTTCGTAATCAATTACCAGTCCTATAGAGGGAAGTGGTGTTGACTTTACATATTTCTTGTAGGCTTGAAGAATGGTTCCAACTATCTTTGGTTCTGTTCCAATAGAAATTCTAAATGAGGCAAGCGTTCCATTCTTTCCATATTTGGGTCCTGTAGATATTTTTGCAAAACAACTTGCAAGTTTTTCTTCAATTTCTGATAAATTCTTGGAATATTTTTGTAATACTGTGGTTAATCCATCCATAACTACTTCTTGTGATGCTTCTTTTATGAGAAGACATGTAAGTAATGATAATGAAGTGAAAAGATCATCTAGTGAACTTGGTGATGATGTTCTTGTTACGCCCAAGAACTTACCTCTCAAGTCAACGCCTTCTTCGATAAGTTCCTTAATGTTCACAAATATTGTATCTGGTAAAAGCGACCACAATCCTGTATTTGTTATGTGAAGATCCCCTGAGAGATGAGAATCAGCCACGTCTTTTGGTAGAGTGTTTAAGACAAGATATTCTCCAAATACACTCTGTCCTGTTTTAAATAACAAGCCCTCAACCCCATTATGAATACCATCCACGTTGGTTATCATTTCGTGAATATCATAGCCGGGCAATCCAAATCTTGCTAGTTTGTGCCTATAATCCTCATGGCCTTGTTCTAAGAGTACAGAATTAACCATTTCACGAATAAGTGAAGATGTAAGATAAGATGTCTGGAATTTGTATATTCTATTTTCCACTTCCTCAGTTATTTTTTGAGCAAGTTCAAGCGGAAGACTACCTTCTCGGACTAACGATTGAATAATCTTATGGGAATTGAATTCTTCTATTGATTCATGTGAAGTCCTGACATACATCTTGCCACTTTCAATGATAGATCGTTCTTCGATCTGTCGTGCAAGACTAAGGACTAGTTTTCCCAGATTAGTGATAGTATATCTCCTTTCAGACTTGTTTAGTGCTACAAGAGACTGTCTAAGTAACTTTCTCAAGTGATACGCAAACTTGCCACTCTCTTTTTTTGATTTGAAACCTGCAAGTGACTTTAATTCAGAATAAGTAAGAGGGCCTTTTGAATTCAAGATGCGTAAGATATCAATTCTGTTTGGACTTGCCATAACAGAGAAAATCATTCTTACACGTTTTGATGCTGATTGTAATATTCCGCCACGCTTTGGATCGCCAAAGTCCTCACTAAGTTCCATGGAATTGTCTAGAGGGCATCAGTAATTAAGATTTTTGACTAATTTGATCTTACAGAAGCTTTTTAGATCAGTTTTTCTGTACGTCTACACTAAATTCTGATGGAGATAATGTCTGTCCACAAGATGGACATTTACTGTTATACGGTCGCATTACATCCTTTATTGATTTTAACATGCGCATATTTGCAATTTTAGCTCCACATCTTCCACAAACGACATCAACAGACATTTCAAATTAATGTAGATGTAAATATTATAAAAGAGATTTTTTGAATTTTTTTAATCAGTTTAATAAATTTGGTTTACTGTTTTTCAATTATGATTCCACGTTGATCATAGCCTGTAATTCTTGCTCTTGTTCCCAAGGGAAGATCTGCAGGAGATTTTATGTTAGCCATAAAACCAGAGATTCTCAATTCAGAATCATCTAATTTCATAACTACCCAGGCATAGGGGACATATTCTTCATATCCATCTGGAGGCACAGTGATTATCGTATAAGTGACAATAGAGCCCTTGCCATCAATTATTGTATTTTCAAATCCCTTGTTCCCACAGTTTTGGCAGAAATACGTAGTGACAAGATGGTGATGTCCACATTTTGTACATTTTCTAGTGAGAACCTTACCTAATTTGGCATTGTTGGAAACTTCTTCTTTTGTTAGCAATTTACACACTTTTGAATATATGTACGGCACAGCTGGCGCCTGTTGCACCAAAGTTATGTGTTAATCCAATTTTAGCATCTTTAACTGTTCTTTCTCCTGCTTTTCCTGTTAGTTGATCAAAAACTTCTGCTACCTGACCTATTCCAGTTGCACCTATTGGATGACCTTTTGACTTTAGGCCTCCAGAGGGGTTGATAGAGATATCTCCGTTAAGTTTTGTTCTCCCTTCTCTAATAGCTTCAACAGCTTTTCCTTTTTCGAAGAATCCCAAGTCTTCAGTGTCAACTAGTTCAGCAATTGTAAAGCAGTCATGAACTTCTGCAAAATCAACATCTTTTGGTGATATACCAGCCATCTTGTATGCAGCTTGTGCTGCAATTCTTGTGCTCGGTATTGTAGTTATGTGATCTCTCCCTTGCAGTGCGGCAGGTGATCCACCCCTACCTGATCCAATAACTTCAACATAATTTTTTGTATGTGCCTTTGCAAATTTTTCACTGCATAAAATAACAGCACTTGCTCCATCTGAAAAGGGGCAACAGTCATACAACTTTAGCGGACTTGCAACTACTGCTGATTTCATTACATCATCTATTGTAATTTTTTTTCTAAGATGTGCTTTTGGATTAAGAAGTCCATTATCATGGTTTTTTACTGCAACCATTGCAAGATCTTCTTCTGTCGCTTTGAATTCAGCAAGATATGCTCTTGCCATAGATGCAAATAATCCAGGAAATGAAGCACCTGCTCCTCCTTCATAAAAGAAATCAGAACAATATGAGAAATATGTTGTAGTCCATTCAGTACCGGTATGAGTGACTTTTTCTACTCCTGTTGCCAAGACCACATCATAAAATCCTGCAGCAACATTTGCATATGCTTCTCTAAATGAAACCGAACCACTTCCACATGCAGATTCAATTGAAAGTGATGGAACTTCTGGAATACCAAGGTTACTCATTATTACAGGGCCCAAGTGAACTTGTTTATCTGCAATACCAAATACGTTAGAAATGTATCCTGCCTGAATTTCCTTTGGTCCTATTCCTGCGCTTTCTATGGCATCAACTGATGCCTGAAGTGCGATATCAGTAATACTATCTTCTAATTTACCATATTTTGTACTGCCAGCCCCAATAAGACAGACTTTTTCCACAAATCTCGCTGACTAGATTCCATATAAAAATTCTTCAGTAGTTTCTTTAATTCGATTAAATGAATAATATCATTGAAAGACCAAGTTACTCAGCTAGCTGTTACCAGAAAACGATCAAATTCTAGAAATTCTATCAAAATATCAAGGAAAAACATTGGTAAGATCCAAAGTGAAATAAGACAATATTATGACAAAAATGGATATCTTTCATGGTCAGAGAAAAAGAGAAAATATGTCATACTAGGGACAAATACTCCTGTTAATGGTCTTGTAGAATGTCCTGAGTGCCACATAGGTAAACTTCTCGTAATTAGATCTCGTCAAACAAAAAAACGATTCATTGGTTGCTCAAATTACTATAATGGTTGTAGAGCATCATCTCCACTAATACAAAGGGGCATGATTTGCGCAACAAAGATTTCTTGTAAAATTTGTTTTTGGCCAATTATTTTACAAAGATACTCTAGAAAACAAAAATGGGCAAGACAGTGCTCCAATATGCGGTGTGCAAGCAGGGTTAAATCTTGAGATTCGTGTAAATGTCAGTACGTCTATTTTGTAAAAGAGGAAGTTTTTGCCGCACCTGTTTTACTTCATCAAGTGAGATATCAACAATCCCAATACCTTCTTTTTTCTTCATGTCAAGGAGTATTTTTCCATAAGGATCAACAACTACACTTCTTCCGCAGTAAATATTTCCCACCTGATCTGGAGATATTACGTAACAACCATTCTCAATGGCTCTTGTTTTGTTTATAGTAAGCCAGTGTTCTTCTTTCATTTTTCCTTTAACCCATGCAGATGGTACCACAAGAATATCAGAGCCTGATGAAGCCAAAATTCTAGACATCTCAGGAAATCTAAGATCATAGCAAATCATCATTCCCATTTTTCCTACACTAGTTTTTACTGGTTTTGTAATTGATGAACCAGGATAAAGTTTTGTAGATTCTTTGAAACCAAGTGCATCATAGAGATGAATTTTTCTGTAAGTTGATAGGACTCTGCCATTTTTGTCTATGAGAAAAGACGTATCATATACCCTGTTTGGTTTTGGACTTTTTTCATATAATGTACCAACAACTTGTATTGAATTTCTTTTTGCTTCTTCAGATATAGATGAAACAAATTCTCCGTCTATTTTTTCAGCAATATTTGCAAGATCTGCAGGAGATTGGGATGACGATGTGTAATACATCATAAATTCTGGAAAAGCACAGAGTTCTGCATTCCTGTGTGCTGCTTGTGATATGTATCTTAGAATTTTTTTTAAATTATTTTTCTTGTCTGTTTCAGCTCGCATCTGGACAACAGCAATCTTTGTCACAAGTTTGCTGAATTATCATAAAATAAAAATGTGTTTAGAGAGGATTTCCTGCCATATACCAATTTTCTTTTGGATTCTCTTCAAAAACTACAATTACGTGACTTTCCTTTGTTTTGAGAATCTCAACAGCTGATTTGGTAATCGCTTTTGCATATTCCTCTTTTTGTTTTTCAGTTCTGCCTGGATACATTGAGATGGTTATGAGAGGCATGCTTTATCATCAGCCATACAAGATTTATTCTTTGGTAATCATCAAACTTGTCAAATTTATCGCAGATATACACAATTATTTTAGATTCAAGTTCCCCAATTTGTACCGCCACCTTTCCATCCATATCTTGTACCATATGTGAATTCGGAACTGTGAGTCTTTTTGTAAATATACCCAGCAAGCAATCCCGCTAGAAATCCTCCAATGTGTGCAAAAAAGGCAATACCTGAACCACTTGATCCTATGAATGCAGGTAAGACATTTTGGAAAATGAACCAGAACGGTAGATACCATTTGGCTGAGATTCTAATGAGTCTAGTGAAAAATCCAAGAAACATTAGTGTCACTACCTTTGCATTTGGAAATATGATAAGATAAGCACCAAGTACGCCAGAGATTGCACCAGAGGCTCCTAATGCAGGTAGTGGACTAGAGGGTTCTGACAAGATATGGAAAAAGTCAGCTATTACACCCCAGAAAAGATATAGTGCTAAAAATTTGCCTCTACCAAATTTGTATTCAATATTGTCTCCAAATATCCAGAGAAATAACATGTTACCTCCAATATGCATTACACCTGCATGAAGAAACATGGAACTGAAAACAGAAGTAAGTACACCATAATTGTGACTTGCCAGTCCATTTACAATATTATTTGGAATTGTACCATAGCTCAACAGCATGTTTTCTGCTCGTTGGTTTGTGAATTCCCAGACTTGGTGAGTTACAGCTATCTCCCAAAAGAAAACTAGAATATTGATTGCAATTATAGAGTAAGTAATGTAAGGTCGGTATCCCACAGGTTTTGGATTTTCATCTCTAAGAGGTAACATGTAATGGTAAAATTACTCTGTAATTTCTATAATAGCATTTTGTGAACTAGACTGAAATTATTCCAATTTTGATCAGGTATTGAATTCCTGATGCAAATGTAGAGTCATCAATTTGACCATCAGCCCACAATCCAGCATTAGTCTTTACCCATGATGGTATGGTGACACCAGAACTTGGTTGACTTGATGCAGATGGTGGAAGTTGAATTACTCCTTGCTTTATGAGGTATTGAATTCCTGATGCAAATGTAGAGTCATCAATTTGTCCTTGTTGCCACCATTTGGCATTATTTTTCACCCATTGGGGAATTACAACTGTTTGTCCAGTTTGATTTGGTGGTGGAGTACTCGATGAATTTGTTGATGGAGTCAATGAATCATCTTCTGTCACAGTAGAAGGAATGACAACATTTCCTCGTGCCATACCAGTTCTAGTTGTATCAGGCGTGCCACTCATAATGATTGATTTTACCTTGATAACTATGCTATAGATTCCATTGATAGGTAGATTTACTGTTTGAGTATCTGCACCACTTCGTGCGATGGCATTAGTTTTTGACCAAAGTACACTCTGATCTTTATCGAGTATTTGAATATCATAATTTACATCTCCAGTTACTTGTTTCTCGGTAAATGAGTCAAAGAAGCTAATGTTCAAATTATTTTGTGAACTTGCTTCCAAGTTTTTCGGATTCCAACCAAGCTTTACATGCCATCCGCCAAAGTCAGTAAGCAATGAAGCAGATGTTTGTACATTTGGTTTTTCTGGTGCTACTTTGAATTCGATACCACTAGTTCCACTTGGAACAGTCTTTGCCATGTTTAGCAAGTCAAACTTGTTAAGAAATAAGTGGACTATCATATAATCTGCATTCGTATATGGATCAACAATTATTCTGCTTCCAGTAAGACCATATCCTTGAGCACTTGCCGCATATGTTGGAGTATCTGAAAAGGCAGTAAGTGATTTTGGCACTCTCAACTCTTCATGTATGAATATAGGTCTGTCCTGAAATCTATTTACATCCCAATTAAAGGGCATATCCCAAGAAAATTGTTTTGTTGATTCATCAAAGTTAAAGTTAGATGTCTTATCATAGTATGAAATTAGCGTAGTATTGTATGAATTGTTTTGATAAGTAACATCTTGTGTAGATACATCTCCAACACTTAGATAGGAATCAAATTTTGGTGGATTTGATTGATCAATTAACGTATTGGCATAATCAATAGCTAAAAGCTCCATATGAAAATGATATAGACCGCCCTCTTGAAGTATTGGTCCTGCAACTGTTACTTGATCAGTTTGAGATCCCAATCCACCTAATACTGGATCAGGATCACCATACACAGTATATTTTCCATCTTCACCACCAGGTTGGAATTTTATTGTAAGATATCCAGTGTGGGTGTAAAATAATTCATGCATCAAGATTTTGTCTCCCTTTGTTGCGTTAATAAAAAATGAAACATTGTTTATTGTAGTATTGGTATTTGCATCAAAAAATCTAAACTCCAGAGTCTTGTCTACTGAAGTATCAGAGGTTATAATCGGAGGATTGAGTTTAATGAAAGCCGTAATCACTCTGTTTCCAATGCTTGCCTGAACATTTTCCTGAGTGAAACCATCACCATATGCTTTTTGCGGAATAAATGGAACTGTAGATGATATAATTATCAAACCAAGAACTAATGAGAATAAAGTCTTAGCATAACGTTGCATCAATTAAAAAAAGCCTACCAACCTATTTAATTCTTGAGCATCAATCATGTCTTGACATAAAATTATTAACAAGATAAGACAGAATTATAAAATGAAAAGATGGTCAAAAATATCATCTATTTTTGCAGTATCAATTATCACATCAGTATTATATCTCATATCAAGTTCAGGGATTTATCATTCAGAAAATACAGTATTTGCACAAAGTTCATCACTTACAATAATTTCACTTTCCAGTGATAACAAGCTCATTGGGGGGGGTCAATTATACAATTACAGACAACTCTGTGGATGATACAGAGAAGGATAAAGATGGTGTAATTACTTTATCAGGAATAAAAAATGGAAACTATAACATAATTCAGACAAGCATTACATCAGGATATAATGTAGATCAGTTCCAAAAATCGGTTAAAGTTAATAATTCATTAAGTGTTACTACTTTTACTGATTTACCGACCAACAGTGCAACATTATCTTCAACCTCTGCAAAAAGTGTTACATACACAACCAAGTTTGAATGTGGTTCAATATATGCAGGAGAAGGACCACTAAGACCTGGCCATTATGATACAGACATTAGTTTATTTAACAAGCAAAAATTCCAGACACAAGTTCTCTGGAACGCTGTGCTAAACGATGGTCCTAGTTCAAATGCCATCTTGTTGAAGATGAGTTCTGAGACATCAAAGAGTGTAACTTGCCAGGATATCAGGACTACACTTGGAAACAATAATGAAAATTTCATAGAAGGATTTACCATTATCAACGTCCCATTGGATTCTACATTTAATGAAGGAATGACCATGACTGGCACTTCAAATGACATTAATGTGCTAGATGTTCAGGCATTTTATACTGCAAATGCTTTGGATACTTTACCTCACGAAGTAATTATAGACAAGATCTCATTTTACATAATTCAAGATGGAAGTGGGAAGATCCCCTCTAGCATGACGCAAAAAACTTTGGATATTTCCCTACCATCAGGTTTGAATCAGATATCAGATACTGAGAAGAAAGTAAAAGATGTACTTGCAAAACAATATAGTCTTTCAGATGATGATTTGGCAAAAATTGTAATTAGGATAAAGGATGTTTCAGTAGGAGTAGGAGTCTTAATTGATGATCATGCCATATCATTATCTACAGTACAGCCACAATCAGGCTCTTAAAATTAAATAAAAAGAAAATTAGGGTTAAGTTTAGAATTTTGGAATTCCTCTAGTCTTTGCAGCAAATACTACCATACTCATTACAGCAATTGCAAGAACTATTGATGCTACTGGACCAAATTCTGGTACAGCTGCATTATCTGGTGTGCTTGTTGTTGTATTTTGTGCTGGAGTTGTGGTAGTTGTGGTGCTAGCGGCTCCTACAATTACTTGACCTGTCATCCATGGATGTACAGAGCAGAAGTAATCATATGTGCCAGCATTTGCAAAAGTAAATTGGAATGTTTGTCCCTTTTTCAGAGCGTCATCTTCAAACACTTTACCGCATTCATCGTCAGAAGGTTTACCGCTACATACGACGTGCATTGCGTTATCAGTGTTCTTCCAAGTTACTGTTGTTCCTGGTGCAACAGTCAGTGGATTTGGATAAAAGCAATTGTTTGTTGCAACACAGGCTGCGTTTGCGCTTCCGCCTGCACCTGTTGCAATATCAATTTCATTTGCTGTTTGTCCAAATGCTGGTGCTACACCTAAGATAGCAACTAGAGCCAAAAGACCAAATAGTGCGCCAAATGGTTTTGACTTCATTGCCGTAAGATTGTATTCATTGTATAAAAACCTGATTTAGATTATTTTATAATGATATTATTCTCTAACAAAAAAATCAACTGACAGTTGATAAATTATGTTCATTTATTGTCTTAGAAAACATACCAGCATGTTTTGCTATCAATGTTATAACAAACATTGCAACCATCAACATAACTATAGTTCCCGAAGGAGCAAGATTGAAGTAATATGATAGAGTGATACCTGCAATTACTGCTGAAACAGATAGAGAGATGGAAATTAGCATTGTTTTTTTGAATCCCCTACCCATCATTATACTGGTTATGTTTGGCAACACTATCAATGCAGATATTAACAAAATTCCAACTAGCCTCATTGTTGCAATTACAGTAACTGCAGCCAAAGCTACAAAGAGATAATTTAGTTTTTCAACCGGTATTCCATGAACTTTTGCTTGTTCTTCGTCAAATGTGAAATGTATCAAGGGTTTTCTAATTACGACTAGGGTTGCAATAACACCACAGCTTACTGCTACGATTAGTAATGTATCTTGCATATTGGTCAACAAGATACTTCCAAAGAGAAAACTGAAAAGATCTATTGTAAAACCATGAGATGCACTAATGAGCAATACTCCCATTGCAAAACCTGATGACAATAACACTGCTATAGCAGCGTCTCCAGATATTTTGGTGCTTTTTCTTAATTTTGTAATACCTAGGGCGGTGGAAACAGAAACAGCAAAGGCAGTCCAGATTGGATAGATGTTAAGAAAAAATCCTAGAGCTATACCACCAAATGCAACATGTGAGAGAGCATCACCAAAAAGAGAATATCTTTTCAAAACTAAGAACAAGCCTATCATTGAGCAAGTGATTGAAACTACTATGCCAGTAAGTAGACCTCTTTGCATAAAACCATAAGATAAGATATCAAGATTCATGGAAATCACAAATCATGTTTATGCATATGCATCTGCATTGCAGATTCAGAATATGTTTTGAGCATATCTTTATTTGCAAAAAATTCTTCCTTTTCACCATGGAAAAATAATTCTCTATTCATACAAGCTACTCTTGTTGCAAGATCCGAAATTGCAGTAAGATCATGTGATGACCATACTATAGTTATCTTGTTTTGCTTGTTTATTTTTCGAAGCACTGAATAGAATTTATTTTGCACATCCATATCTACTCCTGTTACTGGTTCATCCAATATCATCAGCAACGGTTCCTTGACAAGAGACTTTGCAATGAAGGCACGTTGTTGTTCTCCTCCAGATAATTCACTAATTCTTCTATCCTTGAATGATTCCAACCCAACAATTTTGAGCGCCTCTTCGATTTTTTCACTATCTTTACTAGATGTAGCAAATATTCTATTCCAGCAACATCCACAATTTTGTATTAATGCAGCACCCTTGACCAATTTCTTTTTGGATAATATCCCCATGGAAACTACATCGTATACAGTCGCAGGAAAATTTGGTTCAAAATTTACTTTTTGTGGCACATATCCCACCATAGAAAGTAATGTAGTATACTGATTTCCTTCATACCCAAATAATCTGATCTTTCCTTGATAATTTTGTAATCCAAGAATAGCTCTGAATAAACTAGTTTTACCAGCTCCATTTGGTCCTACGATTCCTAAGAGATCTCCCTCTTGAACATTAAAACTAATTTTATTTACTGCCAAAACTCCGTTATGGCTTACTGAAACATTTTCTACGTCTAGTGCATTTACTGGCATTCCAAAGCTATCCTAAGATTATGTAGATTTTCATACCACTTATCTAGGTATGTCTTTCCTTCTTGTTGTTCTGTTTCATTTATTCCCTCAAGTGGACTTAGTACTAGAACTTGTGCGCCCACTTCACTAGCTAGCGTATTTGCAAGTCTTGGATCCACCAAATCCTCAGAAAATATTATTTTAACATCTTTATCCTTTGCAATTTGTATTACTTTTTGAATATCTTGTGGAGGTACATCTGCTTCTGGTGCAATTCCTGTTATCCAAACATCATGCACACCATACCTATTTGAAAAATAATTAAATGCATTGTGAAATGATACAAAAGTATCTTTTTTACAATTTGATAATCCAGTCTTTATGCTGTTATCTAATGTAGACAATTTTGCAATGTATTCATTTGCATTATTTTCATAGTATTGTGCATTTGCAGGATCTGCTTTTTTCATTGCATTTTTGATATTTGTGACTTCTTGTTCTGCAAGTATTGGATCATTCCACACATGTGGATCCATTCCTCCTTGTGCTAGAATTTCCTTGTCGTCTTCAGCAGAATCTGCTTTTAATAAAACAATACCATCAGTTGCCTTGACAAATGTCATATTTGGAAATTCCCCAGATTCCATAAATTTTGAAAGATATGCCTCCATACCAGCTCCATTATAAACAAAGAGTTGAGTTCCTTTCAGTTCTTCAATTTGTTGAATACTAGGCTCCCATGAATGTGGTTCATTTCCAATTGGAAGAAAGCTATACACTTCAGTTTTATTTCCACCGACATTTCTTGCAAATTCATACAATGGAAAAAATGATGCAGCTACTTTGAGCTTAGTATTAGATAGATTTTGTATTGAGTTTTGTTTTGATTGTTCAAAGGTATTTTCGTTTGCAAATACAGCAAAGATCGTTATTGCAACAATAATCATACCTCCAACTATCCCTACCCAAAGTTTATTCAACAGAAATTTTGTTCACGTGTTATTAATAAATTTATAAAATCTTAATAATTATTGTTGCTAAACTTATAAGATACTTAATAATGGTAACATTGTGCCTATAGTATCCATTTCTCTAAATGATGAGATCTTATCAGAATTAGATAGAATACAAAAAACAATGGGATTTTCCGGTAGGTCTGAGATTATTCGAGCAGGCATACGAAATTTAGTGGCTGAAGAAAAACAACATGGTACTCTGTCTGGACTAATTCATGCCATTCTCATGATTGTACATGACGAAGAATCAGAACAAGTTGTAACAGGAATCAAACACAATCACGAGGATTTGATTGGTACTCATCTTCATAGTAAAGTTGATGGCAACAAGTGCATGGAACTTTTCTTATTACATGGAGACGCTGAAAAGATCAGTATCATGACACGAGACTTTCAGACAAATAAGAAAATGGATAATGTCAAACTAGTTACAATGTAGAGATTTATTTTTCTATTTCATATTCCGTTTTCGTTTAGAATTAGTGCAAGAAGTGCAGCACGTGTATCTTTTCCATATTGTGCTTGTTTAAAGTACTTGGCTTGCTTGGTGGAATCAATTTCGGGAGATATTTCATCAAGACGAGGCAATGGATGCATTATGATAGCATCATCTTTCATTTTATTTACTAGTTCTGGACCAATCTTATAGCTCCCTCTGACTTTGACATATTCTTCAATATCAGCAAACCTTTCTTTTTGAATTCTTGTTACATATATCACATCTAGGTCATCAAGATTTTCTTCCAAATCACTAGTTTCAGTGTATTGTAATTTTTTTCTTATTTCATAAGTTGAATCAGCACGGATTTTAAGCGATGGTGGAGATATCAGTTTGACATCAACATTGTAATTGCTTAGAGCATACAAAAGTGAATATACAGTACGACCATATTTTAGGTCACCAACAATTCCTATTTTTAAACCATCAATTTTCTTTTTTTCTTTTCTAATAGTATATAGATCAAGTATTGCCTGTGTAGGATGTTCTTCGGTACCACTTCCTGCATTAATCAGAGGTTTTTCAGATATTTCTGCTGCAAATCGGCTAGAACCATCAAGTTGGTGCCTGAGAACCAGCACATCAGAATACAGAGACATGATTTTTACGGTATCTGCAAGACTTTCACCTTTTTTTGCAGACGATGATGAGGCATCAGCTATTCCAAGCGAGGTTCCTCCTATGGAGGCCATTGCAGCCTCAAAACTCAGCCTAGTCCTTGTACTAGGTTCAAAGAATAAGTATCCAAGAGTCTTTCCTCTTACGATTTCCCTTCTCTCGTTTTGGTTCATACCAATTATTTTATCAGTTGCCTGAAAAACAGTTTCAAACTTTTGTTTATCAAAATCTCTCACTGAGACAATATCTTTTTGGAAAAAAGAATTGCTCATTGGCAATTCACTATTATATATGAGTAGTATACAAACTATTCCAATGTCAGAGTCGGATCTTATCGTAAGAAGGATCAAAAATGGAACTGTAATTGATCACATAGAAGCTGGAAAAGGTTTGAAGGTTCTAAATGCATTAGGAATTGATGGCAGAGATGGAAATGTAATTACAATTGCGCTCAATGTGCCAAGCTCCAAAGTTGCAAAAAAAGACATCATAAAAGTTGAAAACAAGTTTTTACAAGATACAGATACTAACAAGCTTGCACTCATAGCCCCAAAAGCTACTGTCAATATAATTCAGGATTACAAACTAGTTGAAAAAAGACGTGTTGCTTTACCAAATCAAATTGAAAGAATTTTTCGATGCTCAAATCCAGATTGCATAACAAATAGTGATGAGGAGATACAGTCCATTATGGATGTTGTTGATAAAACTGGACTTGTTCTAAGATGTAGATACTGTACAAGAACTTTGGATGTCAACGAACTAAAATATTATTAAAAATTCTATTTCTTTTCTGCTTGCAGTTCATACTGGTCATATGTAAATTTCCTTGAAGTTCCAAATGGCCTGAACGCTCTTCCATTACCATGATAGAACTTTGAAAAGAATTCGACATAGATCAATCTGGCTCCCTGAATTCCTGGCTCAAAGACACCAATTATGATATTGAATATGTGACCTATGAAGAGTATCATCGTTCCAAGAACAATGAAAGGAATTCCATGATGTAATGTTTTGAAAAAGATAAAGTCAATCACATCAGCCAAGATAACGGATGCCAAAAGAATTCCAATAAGTCTGGTGTATGATAATATGTGGCTAACAATAGAGGGTAGCTCCATGATTGCCCTTGGGCCTTCTCCTACAAACATCAAGCCAATTCCACCAATCATCAAGCCTATGTAAGCAGCACCTGTTGTGCTATGAACTGGGTTGACGTGTTGATGATGCATTAATGCAAGTCCAAAGAGTACTACACCCCAACCAAAGAGCAACCAACCCATTTTGCCAATAGCATGTTTTTTGAGACCTTCACGCATACTGTTCAAGATACCAAGGATTAGACCAAATGTTACCATTCCAAGACCAATGTATCCAGCAATTAGCAATAGTTTTCTTAGACTAGTAATTGGGCTGAATATTGTTCCATCTGCAGGTAGATGTAAACCTAGATGAGTATTAAGAAAACCAAATAGATAGCCGTTAAGATGGAATCCAAAGTACAAGTTAAACACAAATCCCAATCCTATTGCAATGATAGCACCTGGTGTCATTGCTTTTGCAAGTTTTACCATCTGTCGTCTCTTTAGTATATTCAATGCAAATTTGCTCAACATACTAGGCATGATGTTAATGTCTCTCTTTCCACCCTCAATTCTTCGAATAACCCATCGACATACTAGAAGTATAAACAGTCCATATCCTGCATCTCCAACCATCATACCGTAGAATATGGGGAAGAATATACCAAAGATTATTGTGGGATCGAATTCTTTGCCTTCTGGTAAAGAATAGAATCTGATAAAGGCCTCAAACAGTTTGAATCTTTTTGGATTGTCAAATTGTGTGGGTGGGTGCTCGTCTGTTTCAAGCTCAAATAACATGGTACCTTTGGTATTTTTCTCAAAAATGCTTCTTAGTTGACCGATCTTTGATTTTGGAATCCAGCCTTCAAGTGCAAAAGAATCAGATGTTACTCCTAGGTTATCAATGACTTCAAGTTTTTTGTTTTCAATCTCAAGTTGTTCCTCTATACATACGATATTTACATAATGAGCCTTTGAGATTTCGTCTAGTTGTCTTTCGACTTCTTTTAGTTTATTAGAAATATCAGTCTGTTTTGATTTTAGGTTTTGCAGTAGCTGGTCTGCCTTTCCTTCTAGTTTTGGAACTGCCTCCATTTTTACATCATACTCTTGAACTACTGTGGCAAGTGCATGTGGTGGAAAGTTTGGAAATGTGACAAGGACTAGATTTGTGGTATCTTTTCCTTCTTTTGGATAGATAAAGACATCTTGGCTATTGACATCTAGTGCCTTTTTGAATGAAGCATAGTTTTTGGAATCTACTCTGCCAAAGTATGAATGGGCCATCTTTAATTGAAGAACATCAAAATCTTCTGGGAAAAATGAAAACTCTTCTACTAGTTTTATGTTGTTTTCAGTCTCTTTGAGCTGTGTTAAGAGATGTTCTTTTTCTTTTTCCAAGGTTGCTACCTTGTCATCAATGTTAATGGATTTAGCAGCCTGCATTATTTGGTCCATGGAAGTGAATCGCTGGCATTGAGTAGCCTCAATTGGAGGCAGCACTGTCTTTAAGGCCTTCATTCTCAAAAGTTGGTCTGAGACTTGTCTGAAAATCTCATTGTCACGTTCATTTCGCACAAGTGTAGCAACATCTTTTGATAATGGCTCTAGTTGTACAACATTAAGATCGTGTAAAATAGAAATTACAGTTTGTCTTTCATTTCGTAGCCCAAGGACTGCAATTCTTCCCATTGGTACTGGTTTTAGAACCAAAATCTATACCTCTTTTAGTAAAATATCAATTATCTCTTTGACTGTCTTGGAATCAATTTTTGAAGAAACAGACTTGGCCTTGGTCTTTGCCTCCTCTATGATCTTTTCTGTTTCCGCATTTGCCTTCTTTCTTGCTTGGTCTATTGTTGATTCAACCAGTTTTTCACCATCAGCTTTTGCTGCTGTAATTGATTGTATAGCATGAGTTTCGAAATTTCGCAGTTCTTCTGCCACTTTTTTCTTTTGTTCATCAATCTCTTTTTGTGATCTATCTTCTGATTCTTTTATTTGCTTGAGTGAGTGGACGTATTTTTCTGATGTAGACATTCTAAACTCCAAAAAAATGCTTGCCTGCGTATAGTGCCAAGGCAACAGTACCAAGAATGTTACCTAGCTTAAATGCTCGAATTATCAAAAAGAATCTTCTCTGTTGCTGATTTGCAAAATTAGGCAATTATTTCCTTCTCCTTTTTTAGTAAAGCTTCTTGCTCTCTTTCTCCCATCTTTCTTTTTACTGTCTTTAACATCATGAAAGTATCTCGTTCCATCTCATCCAGTCTGAATATAATGAATTTGATTGCTGCCTGCAATCTTGGGATGAATACATTTTCAATGGCATTAGATTTTCTTTTTGTTTTTTCAATCTCTAGCAATAGTTTGCGAAGCGTAGTTTCTTTTTCTGCAACATCAAGAACCATCTTGTGTACATTATGAAATGCTTTGATTGCTTCATTGATAGACGGAGGAAGTTCTAGTAGATGTTCTGTAAGGGCTTGGTTACTTTTTCCACCCTCAATTTTTGGAATTCTGACACCCATGACATTTTTTGGAGTAATTTGTAATTTGTTTAACTGTGGAATTTTCATTGCCTCATTTTCTAGTCTCATGGCACCTGCAAGCATCTCTGCCATTCGAATTGCTTGATATCCTTTTACCAATTCTGCTTGAAGACCGCTTCTTAGTGCTGCTACAGTTTTGCTTGCATTAAAGAACTCAAGGATTAGTGCTTGTCTTTTTAGCTTTAGTAATTTTAGACCTTTTTTTGCAACAATGATTCTTCGCTTAGTACGGATGTATTCGAGGCGTGTTGGTCTAATGTTAATTACTGATGGCAATTTTATGCACCTGCGCCAGATCTCTTTCTGTACTTTTCGATGAATTCTGGTTTGATACGATTAAGTTCAGAATCTGATAGTTCGCTTAGTAATTCCCAACCAATATCCAAAGTCTGTTCAATTGAGCGGTTCTCGTCCATTCCTTGATTTACAAACTTTCTTTCAAAGTCATTAGCTACTTTCATGAATTTTCTGTCAAGGTCGCTGAGTGCTTCTTCACCTACAATTGCAGCCAATGATCTTGCATCTTTGCCTTGTGCATAAGATGAGTAGAGTTGGTCTGCAAGGCTTCTGTGATCTTCTCTTGTGCTTCCCTTTCCAATACCTTGGTTCATCAAACGTGAAAGACTTGTCAGGACATCCACAGGTGGATGTATGTCTCCTCTGTGCAAGTCTCTGCTCATGACAATCTGTCCCTCTGTGATATAACCAGTAAGATCTGGAATTGGGTGAGTTATATCATCTGCCGGCATGGTAAGAATTGGAATTTGTGTTACAGAACCATTTCTGCCCTTGATCTTTCCTGCTCTTTCATACAATGATGACAAGTCAGTATACATGTAACCAGGATAACCTCTTCTTCCTGGAACTTCTTCTCTTGCAGCAGAAATTTCTCTTAGTGCCTCACAGTAGTTAGTCATATCAGTCATGATTACAAGTACATGCATGTCTCTTTCATATGCAAGATATTCTGCAGTAGTCAACGCAAGTCTTGGTGTGAGTAGACGTTCCATGGATGGATCAGATGAAAGGTTCAAGAACAGAGCTGTTCTTCCAAGTGCGCCACTCTCTTCGAATTGTTTTACGAAAAAGTTTGCCTCTTCACTTGTAATTCCCATTGCTGCAAATACTACTGAAAAGTTTTCTGAACCACCAAGAACTTTTGCCTGTCTTGCAATTTGTGCTGCAAGCAAGTTGTGTGGAAGACCTGCACCTGAAAATATTGGAAGTTTTTGACCTCTGACTAGTGTATTCATTCCATCTATGTTAGACATACCAGTCTGAATGAATTCAGATGGCTCTTCTCTTGAATACGGGTTAATACCAGAACCAACCAAGTCAACTTTGGTTTTTGAAACAATTTTTGGACCATTGTCTCTTGGATTTCCAAGACCATCAAAGACACGTCCTAACATTTCATCAGATACTGCAAGCTGTGCAGTCTCTCCGAGGAATTTTACCGATGTATCACCAATATTCAGGCCTAGTGTTGCACCAAAGACTTGGACAACTGCAAGACCTTGTCTTGTATCAAGAACTTGGCCTTGTCTTCTCTCACCGTTTTGTAATTTTATTTCTACCATTTCACCGTATGCAGCATTTTCTACACCCTCTACAAACATTAGAGGACCTGCAATCTTGGAGAGAGTCTTAAATGATATTCCAGACATTATCTTGAAGCCTCCATTGATAGTGTTGAAAATTCTTGTTGCATTTTGCTCTTTGTATCCTTTACTAGTTGTTCAACTTGATCTTCCTTTGTCCATTTAATTTTAGATATCATCTTTCTTGATTCTAATTGTCCCACCTTTACAGATGTGATTCCTTTCTTGATTGCATCTGCTTCCATCTTGCCAAATTCAAGAATTGTTGATAGCATTAAGAATTGTTTTCTGATTGATGTGTATGTATCTACATCATCATATGCACTCTGTTGTAGATAGTCTTCTCTAATTGATCTTGCAGTATCCAGTACACCTTTTTCTGGTTCTGGAAGTGCATCATAACCTACAAGCTGGACAATTTCTTGTAACTCAGATTCTTTTTGTAGAATTTCAAGTGCCTCTTTTCTTGAAGCAATCCATGTTGCAGATACGTTGTTTTTGTACCAGTCTCCCATGCCGTCTGCATATAGAGAATAACTTGTAAGCCAGTTAATTGATGGGAAGTGTCTTCTTGATGCCAAGCTTGCGTCAAGTGCCCAGAAGACTCTGGTTACTCTTAGTGTGTTTTGTGATACTGGTTCTGAAAAGTCACCACCAGGTGGTGACACTGCACCGACAAGTGTAAGAGAGCCAACACGCTCTTCAGGTGAAATAACAACTGCCTTTCCACCTCTTTCATAAAATTCTGCCAGTCTTCTACCAAGATAAGCTGGATATCCTTCTTCACCAGGCATTTCCTCAAGCCTACCAGAAATTTCTCTTAGCGCTTCTGCCCATCTTGATGTACTGTCTGCCATCAAGGCAACACCATATCCCATATCACGATAGTATTCACCCATTGTGATACCAGTGTAGATGCTTGCTTCACGTGCAGCTACTGGCATGTTAGAAGTATTAGCAACAAGAATTGTACGTTCCATCAATGGTCTCTTTGATTTTGGATCTTCGAGTTTTGGGAATGTTGAGAGAACTTCAGTCATTTCATTTCCTCTTTCTCCACAACCTACATAGACAATCACATTGCTATCTGCCCATTTTGCAAGTTGCTGCTGAGTTACAGTCTTTCCACTTCCAAATGGACCTGGAATTGCAGCTGTGCCACCTTTTGCGACTGGGAAGAAAGTATCAAGTACTCTTTGTCCAGTAAGCAGAGGTTCTTCTGGTGCTAATTTGCGAAGAACAGGTCTTGGAGTTCTAACAGTCCACCAGCTTGATAAACCAATGTCTGCCTTAGTTCCGTTTTGTACCGAAGCTACAATATCATTAACAGTATACTTGCCTTCAGAAATATCAGTCAGCGTACCCTTGACATTATGAGGAACCATTATCTTGTGCATGATAAGTGGAGTCTCCTGAACTTCACCAATTATTTCTCCAGGAGAAACATGATCACCTTTCTTCTTTATTGGGACAAATTCCCACTTTGTGGTTTGGTCAAGTGCAGGGATGACCTTTCCTCTGCTGATAAAGTCACCACTTTGTTCTCTTAGGACATCTAGTGGTCTTTGAATACCATCATAAATTGATTTTAGTAAACCAGGTCCAAGCTGCATTGAAAGAGGTCTCTTTGTATTGACTACCTTCTCTCCTGGGCGAAGACCTGTGGTATCTTCATAAACTTGGACTGTAGCCTTGTTTCCTTCAATACGGATTATTTCTCCTACTAGTCCCATATCACCAATACGGACTACGTCGAACATTTGTGCACCTTCTAGGCCACTTGCGATCACTACTGGACCTGAAACTCTCGAAATTATTCCTTCAACCATTTATCATCATCAACTCGAGGGGATACTTATTCCTAACACTCTCTTTGCTAGAACAGATATAGATTCTTCTTGAATGTTACCTTCTAAAGCGGGCATGAATATCACTAGAGGCTCAATTGATGCCTCGATCTTCTTTCTAAATATAGCAGGAAGACTGGCTCGGACGGCATCGCTTATGATTATGAGGCTATAGTTACCTGATGAAAAGAGATCTTGGATGGTCTTGCTTGCTTCATCACCACTTGTAATGAAAGTGTCTTCTATTCCTAGAAGATTATATCCTATAGCAAGCTCACGCTCGCCTACTACTGCTATTTTTCCAGTGGTGATATTGGATTTTTGTTGTGACATGTTAATCTACCAGCAATAACGAATTGATGTAATCTGTAGAGAGGTTATAGCGTTTACCATATGCGATTCTTTTGATGTTTTCACGCTCATGTTCTGTATTGATGATAAAATAGAATATGGTACCAATTGAAAGTGCAATATTTTTCAATTTTTTGACATATTCGGAATTTATGAATTTATCCAAAGCAACCTCAAAGTCGATTAGGCTGTTTGATTTTTTGTACTGGGCCAAGGCGTTTACCAACATGAATCTATTTTCTATCCTGCCAACAATTTCTGAAACATCTTTTGCATTGTAAACGTCCAACAATTCATTTGTGGTCATCTTACCGCCCTCAATCAGGTGTTTGCTCAGTATATCCTTGTCAAGATTAGATTCTTTTGCCTTGAGAAGACTGAGTACATTTTTCTTGTCTATCTCTGCTCTTATGAAATCTCGAATCAATCCTTCATCACCTTGGAAGAACTTGAGTGATTCTAGTAAATTCTGATAATAGAAATTTTGGAGTGCAGACATCATAGGGCCAAGATCGCCAGTTTTTTGATATGTTTCAAGGTGATGCATTAGAACTGTTCCGTAATTGTATTTTACAAGCTGATTTACAACACCATCAACTCCTGTCTGGGACAAGATTATCTTCATCTCATCATGTGTGATGTTTCCAGCAGATATACCTGCAGGAACATTTCTGCTTGAGACAAGAAATGATTCAGTCTCAGAAATTGGTCTTCCCATGCTCTTTGCAGAAAGAATAAGCTCGATATTGTAAATATCCCATTTTGAAAGATATGCCCTAATTGCAGACTTGCCGTTAAATGGAGTTGCTTCTAATGCTGTCTTGTTGATGTATACAAGATGTCTGTTAAGTGCAACTTCCAATAGTTCAGATTCTTTGAAAATTGATGCTGCCTTTTCAATCTCTGATTTATACCAAGTAGACTCAAGTGTTTTTACCATCTCGGTCTCATCTTTTGCTTTCATCAGGTTTTGCATTTCTTCTTTTGATAAGAGATTAAGTGAGATTGCCTGAAGTCTGCCAAATGATGATGCATATTGTGATGTTGGCATTACATTTTCTCCGAGAGGAAGCTCTTGACTTGGTCTTCATTGGTTCTAAGTAATTCTTCAAAGGTAAGGTCCAATTCTCTTGTTCCTTCTTTGTTTTCTGCAATGATTCCACCAAGTGTCTTAATTGACTTGCTTGTGGTTACTCCAAGTTCTTTGAGAATTGATTTGTCTTCTTCTCGGCAGTGAACTATAATATTTTGACCAAGTTTCTTTTTTGCATTGTTTATCATAGTTTCAAGAGATTTCTTGTACTGTGGGCTTTTTGTATAATTCTCAATTTCTTGATGAATTACAGCAAAAGCAGATTGCATGTTGGCATTTATTGCATCAAACATGATCTTCTTTGCCTGCAACTTTGAAGCCTCGATTATTCTTGCGTATTCTCTTTCTGACTTGACTTTGGCTTCAGTTGAAAAACGCTCTTGAATCTCTTTTAGTGTATGATTCATTTCAGTTTGGAGTCTAGATTTGCTTTCCTGAAGATCTTTTTCAAGACCCTCAATCTCTTTTCGTTTCCTAGTCTCTATCTCTTGAATGAACGTTTCAATGCTCATTACTGAAAACCACTATAGTATGCCCAGTAGCAATATGATTCCTAATACGAATCCAATGATCCATAGAGTTTCTGGAATCACAAAGAAGAATAGTACCTGACCAAACTTCTCTGGCTTTTCGGCAATAATACCCATACCAGCTGCACCAATACCTTGTTGTGCATTACCAGTACCAATAAGACCACCAGCGATTGCAATTGCAGCAGCAATTGCCAAAAGTGGTTTTGTTAATCCGCTACTAGTAGTAGAAGCATCAGCTGCAAATGCGGGAGTCGTTGACACAAATGTTGATAGTGCTATTGTCAATCCCGCAGCTATAACTAAAAGTGACAATTTTGAACGCTTGTTAAACACCATCATCAAAGGCTCATTTGATGAGGCTATATTAACTTAATTTTTGTAAACTTATTTTCAAATTTTTTGGGATCAACAAATGTGCGATCATCGTACATTATTTTATGATTAACTCTCAGTTTTGATTTAGTTCAACTGGAAGTTCCAGTTTGTTTCCCCACTCGCCCCATGAACCAAGATAGACCTTGACATTTTTGAATCCAAGCATTTTAAGTGCCACAAAAGAGTTTGCTGCACGATATCCTCCTTGGCAGTATGTTACAATTTCTTCATCCTTTGAAAAATTATACATCTTGGCAAGATCTTCAAGAGACTTCATTGTACCATCATCGTTGACATTTAGCTCCCAGTCAATATTGATAGCAGTAGGAATGTGCCCATTTCTTGCAGCCCGTATTGTGATTCCATTGTATTCGTCTTTGCTTCTTGCATCAAGAAGTGTTACCTTGCCTATCTTTTTGTGGATGTGTTCATAGCCTGCAAGTATTTCCTTGTTTACCTTGCCTGCAAATTTGTCTGGCTTGAATCCATTTGTCTTGGTCTCAGTATCAAGTCCTAAGCTTGACCATTTTTTGAATCCACCATCTAGCATGAATGTATTTTCGTGTGAAAAATACATCAAAAGCCAAATGCCTCTCGCTGCACTCATTCCTGAAATATCATCATAGAAAACAACTGTCTTGTCTTTTGTCACACCCAGAAAAGACAAGAGATGTTCCATCTGCTTTTCAAATGCCTTTATTCCATCTGTTGAAGTATCTGACCAATGATAATAAAAAAAATCAAGATTAACTGCGCTTGGAATGTGTCCTTGAGAATAATCTTTGTATGACCTGCAATCAACAAGAATAAGATTTGGTTGGCGAATTTTTTCCATTAGTTCAGTACATGAGATCAGCATGTATAATTCAGAACTTGAGGGTAATGTAAATCCATTTC
>JAJSDS010000149.1 GCA_028580875.1 Nitrosotalea sp. | reverse complement strand
GTCCAAGATTATAAAATGACGCTTTATGGCAATGAAATCAGGAGTTGTTTATCCTCTGCAGCATACTTGATGTTTACACGTACAGCATTTTCCAAGTCTTTTTGTTCTATGCCATTATTTTCTAATGTGATTTTCCAATCCCCAGTGAGAGGTTGTAATGAAGTTATCGAGAATCTTTGTAGATGACTGTGTATATCAGAATAATACACGGTATAGTTTGCACCATCAAGTGTAACAACAGAATATCTCTCACTTGCAGTCATGGTGGACTCGTTGACAAGACATGCGGAAGATTCACCAATCACACATACTCCACTGGGTGAGACAACATGGAATAATGTTCCATTGCTAGTTACAAATGAAGAATAGAGAGATCTTGCATTAGCAATTACATTTCCTTGCTTGTCAACAAATGATTGTATTGGCTGCATATTTGCCAATGGAGTTATTTTCTTGTACACGTATGAATTGATTTCTGCCTTGTCTGATGCAAAGGTATGACCATAAAATGTTGCAATCGCTTGAACAGAGTGTTCAGTAGTGTTATCAGTACTTGGGACAGTCCAGTCCAATTCCATCACGGATGTTCCTCTATCAAATAGATGATCAGCAAATTGAGATACTTGTTTACCATCAGCAATCAATGATATTGTTCCATATAAGATGCCTGTAGAATTATTTGTAAAGTACACTTGAGGACTTTGTGTCAACCCTGCAGGTACGTTTTGTGGAATTACAAATCCTATGGTACCAGATGCATCATATGAAGGAGACACACCAATAGAATACTGTTCAGACTCTATCTCAAATCCTTCAATATTTTTGGCATAAACCCAATAAGTTATTGCAGGTGAAACTAGATAGTTGCGTGGTAAAGCTGCAGATACAAGATATGTATGAGATACAGAGATAGGAGTAACTGTTGCCATCACTTTGTCATATCCAATTGTAGTATTTTCTCCAATTTTTGCAACTCGGATCTCAGCATGATCAAGCGGAACTGGACTGTAAACTAGTCCAGATATTGTTACGTTTTGGTTTGTTATGTACTGAGTATCTATTTTGGCTGCAGGTACCCTAGTGCCATTATCCATTTGTAGTTTGATGTCAAACATTTTTGGAGCATCAGGACTGCTTGCTCCAATTATAGGAATTGGTGCAAAGGTAACTGTTTGTTTACATTTTGTTACATCGACCTTTGCAGTGACATAACCAGTTCCATTTCCTGGTGTGACCAACATGTTGAATGTCTTAGTACCAGGTTTTAGCGGAGCATCATATGACAATACGTATTTCTGTACAAGATCGTGCAATCCCGCATATGGCTGGTGATCTGAAATCTTGGCAGTAACTACACCACTAGGTGTTGCAAACTCTACAGTTGGAGTAGTAGAATCAGACGATCCTATAGTAAACTGGACCTTTTGTTTATCACATATGTCGTATGTTACATCATAGAGCGTAACACCTGTGGGCAACATTCCAGCAGCACTGATTATTCCAGTTGCTACAGGAGTAGCAGCTCCAGTTCCATAACCTCCACTGGAAGCGGACGGAATTTGTGGAGACGGTGGTGCCGGAGGAATTAAACTCAAAGTCCAAGTTGCAAAGCCTGTAAAGTGTTTAGTCCATACAACAAGATTGGTACCTACGTTTATCTTGCAGATTCCACCAGATGGAAGAGTATTTGCTACACTTTGGTTATCACTTGCGCAGGTCTGAGTAACTTCTGTCACAGATGTTGGAGAAGAAAAGAATCCAACATGAATTCCGTTTTCACCAATAAAGGAAATACGTGTTGCGTTATTGAATGTCAATGGAAGTGATGAACCAACTCCAATTACTGTCTTTGCAGTACCTACTTGACCTTGTGGTGCAGGCAATATCAGTGATGAAGATGTTTGGACTGTTGGCAATTGCAATATACCATCCCATGCGGAATTTGATATATCAGTGACTGCAGGAATTGTAAGTACAACCTCGATGTGTCCGTCACCATTAGTGTCCTTTGTAATGTTAAGTGTATGCAAGATGTGTACGGTTCCTGAAGAAACAATTGGTGCATAGCTTAGTGTAGACGATGTTGCTGTAAATGGAATTGTAATTGATGAAAGTGCGGCATTGCTGCTGGTTACAATCAGGTTAGGTTTGTTTGGATCAACGTTAACAGTTGTTTGGTTATTTGGAACTAGGTATTGATTAGAACCAATTTTTAGCAGACTAATGGTATCTGTCATTCCCAATGTATCCAACCTATTGATCTGTTTAGAAGCAAAGGCCGATACCCCTTCTGAGATACCCATTGCTTCATTAAATGATACGGATGTGGATTTTTCAGCAGACGCAATATCTGTGACAGTCTCAGATTCTACAAGTAGTTGGATTTTGGAAGCAGAAGTGGTTAGTGAATCAGAGATTTGAATAGAATCTGAGAGTGATTGGACCTTTGAGGCAGAGATAGTTTGTGCATCAGATATGAATGTGAAATCTGAGAGAGATATGATCTTGTTAGAGGATATTCCCGTAGAGTCGGTAGTAGATACAGAGTCGGAGAGAGATAAGGTCTTGATAGATGATACGAATTGGGATTCAGGGATGGATACAGAATCTGAGAGTGATTGGACCTTTGAGGCAGATAGACTTGTTGTATCAGTACTTGACACGGAATCAAATAGGAACATGGAAGGAGATTTGGTAATTGAATCTGTCATCAGGAGGGAATCAGAGAGAGATTTGGTAGAAGATATGGTGATTAAATCTGTCACAGATATAGAATCTGAAATTGATAAAGTCTTGATAGATGATGCAGATTGTGAGTCAGAGAGTGATAGATTGTCGGTCAATAATTGAATTCTTTCTGCAGAAGTAGATTTCGTATCAGACATGGATGCGGCATCAGAGAGTGATGTAAACTTGTTCGAGGATGTCAATAGAGAGTCAGATAGAGATGTCAAATCGGATACGGATTGAACTTTGTTAGATGATATTCCTGTAGAGTCAATTGTGGATACAGAGTCAGAGAGAGATAGTATCTTGATAGATGATGCGGATTCAGAGTCGGTAATTGACATGAAGTCAGAGAGAGATTTGGTAGAAGACTTAGTTATGGATGATGCAATAAATATTGAATCATCTAGAGACTTAGTCTTGTTAGCAGATGGACTGATTACATCAACAATAGGTATCGCATCTGAGAGTGATTTAGTCTTGTTAACAGATGGACTGATTACATCAATAATTGATATTGAATCAGAGAGTGATTTGGCAGTAGATCTAGTTATGGATGATGCGATTGATACAGAGTCGGAGAGTGATTTGGCAGAAGACTTTGTGAACGAGTCTGTCATAGATACGGAATCAGAGAGAGAGACGGTCTTGATAGCAGATTTTGTGATCGAGTCGGTGGTGGATACAGAGTCGGAGAGTGATTTGTGCTTTGTTACTGACAGTAATATTGAATCAGAAAGGGATAGTGAATCAGTATTTTGTCGACCCCATACCAATTTTGACACAGATTGAATATAACTTGCTGCACTGGCAGTAGCTACACCGTTTGTCACATCAGTAGTACCATCATAGTATAACGTCTGTACATATCCAGTATTACTTCCTTGTACTGCATGTCTCCACATTTCAAACACAAGGACATCACCGTCTTCAGTTACGACTGAACTTCCAGAAACAGTTACTACTCTACCACTATTGGTATTACCCCACTCAGTTCCGAGAGCAGTATCACTATCATATATGTATCCAACTACGCTACTGGTGGATGGTCTCCAAACATATACGGAGGCTGCAATGAAAGAGTTTGCAGCTGCGTTGGTTTCGGATGTCTGTAATGCAAATGTCCATGTACCTGCAGGTATTGTCTGGGCCGCAAGTGAGCTTGAAGTAAATCTTGCAATGTAATTATCTTGATGTGCAGTTTGTGCAATACTTGTTAGGACTTCTGTTGCTTGCGATGTGCCTATAGTAGATGACAGGGACAAGTCTTCAAACCCTGTACCACTGTTGCCCTTGAAGGTTCCAACTGGGAGTGCAGTGGATTTGTCTCCGTTGGTTGGTGCGTTAGGAGATGTTGCAGTATGAAGGTAAAGCTTTGCATTTACAAAGTTCAAAGCAACAGGTGCTTGAATATAACTTGCTGCACTGGCAGTAGCTACACCGTTTGTCACATCAGTAGTACCATCATAGTATAACGTCTGTA
>JAJSDS010000148.1 GCA_028580875.1 Nitrosotalea sp. | reverse complement strand
GGAAAGTCTTCAGGTTTGGGATTTAGTTTTTGGATTTCAGTGCCCATTGCACCATCAAAGAGTACTACTTGATGTTTCATCAAAACATCTAAAGGGATTTTTTCAGCCAAGTACAATTCATAGAGACAATCATCAATTTAATTCTGTTTTGATTTGATATGATACAATTGCTCTTCAAAGGTTATAATCAAGTAGTCAGGACAGTCAATTATGACCATAATTTATGAGATTAATCCTCCAAAGGTTATTCAGGATACAATACTATCTCATGACCAGCTCTCAGAATCAGTTGAGAAATTAAAGGAAAGAGCCATCAAGATTGGCAAGGCAAGCGATGGAATCCATCTAACTGATTCAGTTCTTGGAATTCCCAGGGTTTCTCCAATTACAGCAGGGTTTTTCGTACGAAACTCTAACAGTAAGATAAGAATTACTGCAAGCATACGCGTACGCGACAGAAATCTCACCTCAATTACTCAGACTATATGTGATGCAATTTTATTAAATCTAAATGGAGTCCTTGTCCTCAAAGGCGATGCGCCTCCACTTGGCCCAAAAGATTCAGGGCTTGTTCCAAGCGACGTTGTAAAACAGTTCAACGAACAAGGCTTTGGAAAAAGAATTGACATGTATCTTTCAATTTCAAGTAATCCAGATTTTGAAAAGATACATAAAAAAATCGAGGCCGAGCCAAGAGGTTTTGTCACACAGGTCATAAATTCCATAGATCAGGTAACCAGAATAGTTGACAACCTAAGACCACAAGGATTTAAGATAATTCCTTGCGTGCTATTATCATCTGAGAAAAATAGAAAATCTGCAGAGATGCTAAATCTTGACTGGTCAGAATACAGCAAGGATTTGGCAGGATTTGTAAAACAGGTAGACAATATTGCGGGAAATGTACTGATAAGCTCTCCAAATGACTTTACAGGCGCATTGGACCTTCTGAATAGACTAAAGTAGAACCAAGTCAGGTCAAGAGTTTTTAGAAAAATAGATCTGGAAATTACCATCTAGATTAAAATTAAAGATTAATTACTAGATCAACGTCATAAAATGCGATTACTTGTACCAGTTTCAATATTTACAATAATGATTGGGCTTGGCATCACTATACCACATTTTGCATCTGCTAACGTATGGATTCCAGATGATGAATTCAGTGGGTTTTACAACGCAAATGGTACCTATACAGTCATCGGAGCAGTAAAAAATACTGAAGCCAATGCAATAATTCCAATAATTACAATCAATGTAAAAGATAGCAACAAGACCATATCAGAAAAATACATTTTGTCAACTGTAGACTCACAGAAAGACATTCCGTTTAACATCAAGATATCCCAAGTTGAAGGAAAAGAAGCCATACTTGAAAAACCTCAAGTTAGTTTTACAGTAACAAATCACAATTCTACAGACATTGAGATTATCTATGACAAGACATTGAAGAAACATGCAGACGGCCATGAGACTGGCTTTATCATAAACAATGATACATACACTGCCTATGGAGTACGAGTTTATGCTGCAATATACGGAAAGGATGGCAAATTTTTGGATGTAGGAAAAAGCATCGAGACAATTGAAAAGATGAATCCTGGAGAAAAGATTGCATTTTCCATGTATCCAGATCCTCAGCATGCATCAATGGTAAGTTACTATAGCTGTTTTGTTGTAGGCGATGATCCAACTCTGCCAGCAACAGTTCTCAAAGACGGCAAGCCATACAATTTCACATATTTGACTTCTGGTTCTGTTACGGACACTAAATTTGATGATTCCACACACAGTGTTACTGCAACTGTAAGATATCCATTTCCAGATACAGGATTTGTAAATTTCATGTTTCCAGAAGAAACAGGTTCAGAAAAATTTTCAGTATTATCAAATGGCAAACCAGTAGAATTTGTGCAAAGTAAAGACTCTGATGGATACTGGCACGTAGCATTATCACTGCCGCCAAGATCTACATCATATCTTGCAATTTCAGGATTTGATCAATCTGGATCGTTACCACCCACAGATGACTTTAGAAATTATATTTTGATAATAATACCAATTGCAGCTGCTGCAATCAGCATAATAATTTGGAAGAAGCGAAAGGATTAGGATATCATAGGCAGGTTTTGTTCCTGCAATACTTTGTTCAATATACTCAGATCAAATATGTTTGAAAGATCGGGTTTTTTATTTCCCAAAAATCCTAGATTGAAAGCATCTTCAGCAGACTTGGAAACAGATGATTTTACAGGGTCATATGTTATATCCATTCTTGAAAAGGCCTCAGAGATGACATCATTTGGAATTGTTTTTCCGGTTAGTTTCTGTAATTGCGTATTGAAATCTTTGATTGATTCATCTTTGTTATTGTTTATCCAGACTGTTTCTTTGACATGAGCCTTCAATAATTTTTGTATGACATCTGGATGGCTCTGTAGATAGTCAGATCTTGCAACTATTAGTGCTGTTGCGAACTTGCCGTTTGGCCATATATCCCTCTCATCAAGGAAGATTTTGCCATCAGATTGCTTGACAAGTATTGTCCCCCAAGGTTCTGGCACCCAAGCACCGTCAATGTCTTTTTTTGACATCATTGTAACTATATCAGAAGTTATAGCTGGAAGTATTGTGACATTTCCTCCATTTTCTGAAGTTTTGTATCCATTTTTCAATAGATAAGATCGTAATGCCACATCTTGTGTATTACCAAGCTGTGGTGATGCAAATTTTTTCCCTGCAAAGTCATGTATCGTTGTTATCCCAGAATCATTTCTTATTACAAAGATTGCTCCACCACTTGATACACCTGCTATTATTTTGAGTCCTTGACCATCACTTTTGAGATATCCATTGATTGCAGGATTTGGACCAACATATGCAACGTCAATTCTATTTGCAAACAGTGCCTCTATTGCAGCAGGTCCTGCATTGAATACTTGGGAGTCTAATTTGACATTTCCAAGTGTATTTTGAAAGTCACCATTGCCTATCCCTATCACAGCTTGAGCGTGGTTTATGTTTGGAAAATATCCAATTCTTAAAACATCATTTGTAGTTTCAGACAAAGATTTAGACTGCATGGTAAAAGAAGTAGATGTAAGACTGAGTAAAATCACAATACCGATTATTACACTTGCAATTCCAAATTTTATTCCAGCCTTGTTGTATACCATAGAACTCACCTGTGATTATCTAGGCCCCATTTTTTTCTTATCTTGTCTTCTAATTTGTGTAGGATGAATCGGTCTACTAGTAGGCCAATTGTAAATATGGTTATCATGCTTGCAATGACCTGACTCATATCGAGAAATTCACGTCCAACAGATAGAATATGTCCTAGTCCCACAATAGACATCAAAATTTCTGCACCGATTATGGCATGCCATGCAAACGACCATGCTTGCCTTAGACCAAGTATCAAGGAGGGAGTAGCTGCAGGAATTGTAACATGTCTAAATAATGAAAATCCATGTGCTCCCATATTTCTTGCAGCATCAACATAGATTGGAGGTATATTTCGAATGCTGCTATATGTTGAGATCATAATTGAAAAAATTGAACTCATTACTACAACAAACATTATTCCGAATTCATCAAACCCAATCAATAGTATAGAAAACGGCACCCATGCAATGCTGGGAAATGACAACAGTCCTGCAGAAAATGAATTCAGTGTCTTTCCAAAACCTTTGAATTTTATCATCACAAATCCAATCAAGGTTCCAAGAGTAAGCGAGATTGCAAAAGCGCCAATCAGTCTTGCAAGTGTTATACCAATGCTTTGCTCCAATGAACCATTTAGTATTATTTTTGCAAATGTTTCTGCAACCATTGCAGGTGAAGGTAGAGATATTTTAGGCCATATTCCAAGCATGAATACAATCTGCCACACTCCGATGAATGTGGCTATGAGCAATGCAGCATTTGCTGCATCTTCAATATTGCCTTGAGATTTTTTCACATGAGTGTCAGTCATAGAGTCTCATCCTTTGATCTTGCTATCACTTCACTTTTTAGCTCATCAAGAATTTGATGATAGTATTTTTGTAGATTCTCATCTTCTGCAAGTCGTGGTCTTCTATAATCAATTACAATCTCTTTTTTAATTTTAGACGGTCTGTTCTTGAATACCTCTACTTTGTTGCCAAGTATTACAGATTCTGAAATGTTATGTGTTACAAATATGATTGTCTTTTTTGTCCTCTCCCAGAT
>JAJSDS010000147.1 GCA_028580875.1 Nitrosotalea sp. | reverse complement strand
GTATCAATTAGGATCTTTGTCTTTTTTGGATCAAATCCAATTGCAATGATATCTAGAATATTTTCTTGAGTGTATTTTGATACCTCTTCCATAGATTTTTGATCACTGTAGAGAAACTTTTCATCATCCGTTAATTGGAATATCAAGTTGACATCGAATTTTTCTTGAAGATATTTTGTAAAAATCCATGGCAAAAGGTGGCCCATGTGGATTTTTCCAGATGGTCCTCTTCCCGTATAAAGGTAGAATTTGTTTCCTTTCTCATATTCTGTCAAAATCTTGTCTAAATCTCTGTGGCTGAAAAAGTAGCCTAGCTTTAGCATTGGGTGTACCTCGCCTGCTATTTTTTCAATGCGTGCCTCTAGTTCTGGAGAAATTTTTTCTGTGCCAAACTTCTGCATGAGTTTATCATAGTCAATATCTCCTTCTACGCTCCAAGGAGTTACTGTAAACTCTTCAGATGACATTCATGGTTTAGTTAGGTTAAGGTTTAAAAAGTCTTTTTGGCTTTTTGTGATAATGTCTCAAGTTCTGCATCCAATTGAGCAAAAAATTCTCAAGACATTATCTGAGAAGAAAAACTTGACACCTGAAGAACTTGCAGAAATTACAAAACTTTCACTAGATCAGACAAGGAGAGGCATCGAATGGCTCAAATTCAAAAATCTAGCAAATGTTACCGAGTCAGAGAAAACCATTGTAACATTAGGAAAGCGAGGAACTGAAGCATTTGAAAAAGGATTTCCAGAAAGACAGCTAGTAAATTATCTAAGATCATTGGATGGTTATTCATGCGAGATGAATTCTGCAAAAGATTATCTAAAAAATGAATTCGGTCCGGCTATCGCAAATGCAAAGAAGAATGGCTGGGTTGAGATTCACGAAAACAGGGTCATGCTAAAGGGGTATCATGATTTATCCTCTGAAGAAAAAATTATCAAAGCAATTTCTACAACTTCTATAGGAGTATCTGCAGACTATTTTGAAGACAAGGATGCACTAGAGTCGCTGAAAAAAAGACCTGAATTTATTATTCTTGCATCAAAAAAATCTGCCTTGGTTGGACTCACTGAGCAAGGAATGGAAGCAGCAAAAAATGTACCTGATAACATTGATTTTGAAAGCGTATCTGAGACATCACATGGAGTAGAACCGGAATCTAAAGTTGTTCGAGCAATAGATGTTGAAGCTGCTGCTCCTGTAATATTTGCAGCAAAAAGTCATCCACTAAGAGATGTCATTGATGAGGTACGAGAAATATTTGTCAGTCTTGGATTCTCTGAAATCATAGGAAATAACGTCCAGTCTAGCTTTTGGAACTTTGATGCCTTGTTTACACCACAGGATCATCCTGCAAGGGAAATGCAAGATACTTTTTACCTTTCAGATGTCACAGCAAAAACAATCGCAAAACCTGATCAGATAAAAAAAGTATCTGATGCACACAAGAAGGGTTGGAATTATCAATGGCAAAATGAAGAGGCAAGAAGACTTGTTCTAAGAACGCATACTACGTGTGTAACTATTAGAGAACTTGCTGACAAAAAGCATGATGAGGCAAGATTATTTTCAATAGGACGAGTATTTAGAAATGAAAAACTAAGCTACAAACATCTTGCAGAGTTCCATCAGGTAGAGGGAGTTGTAGTTGGTAAAAACGTCACACTACGAGATTTAATGGGATTGCAGACTGAATTCTATCATAAAATGGGAATCAAGAAGATAAAATTCTGGCCAACATTTTTCCCATATACTGAACCGTCATTGCAGTCCATGATATATAATGAAAAGCTTGGCAAGTGGGTAGAGCTGTTTGGAATGGGAATTTTCAGACCAGAGGTAACAAAACCACTTGGAATTAAAAATCCAGTCCTTGCATGGGGTGGAGGAATTGAAAGAATCGCAATGCTGCGTTATGGTCTGACAGATGTGAGGGAGTTGTATGAAAACAAGTTTGGGTGGTTGAGGAGTGTACCAAAATGCCAGTAGTAACATTATACTTTGACAGAGTCAAAAAAATTCTTGGCAAGACTGTTCCAAAGGCAAAGCTTGTTGAAACCTTGCCATTCATTGGGCTCGATATTGAGGACGAGACTGCTGACCACATTAACGTAGAATACAGCCCAAACAGGCCTGATTATTCCACTGATTATGGTATCATTACAGGTCTTCAAGGACTGCTTGGAATAAAACTTGGAATGCCTGCACTGAAAATCAAAAATGGTAAAAATGCAATCAAAGTGATTCCTTCTGTTTCCAAAGTAAGACCATATGTCACAGCAATAGAGGCAAGAAATGGCAAACTCGATGATGAAACAATACGACAAATAATCACCATGCAAGAAGATCTACATAATGGACTAGGTAGAAGACGAAAGAAAGCATCCATTGGAATTCATGATCTTGAAAAAATAAAATTTCCGTTATACTACAAGGCTGTAACACAAGAGCATAGCTTTGTTCCCCTTGAATCTGATGTATCTTTGACAGTAAAAGAGATACTGGAAAAAACAGAGACGGGAAGAAAATACCAGCATCTCTTGGAAGGGTATTCTAAAGTTCCGATTATTGTTGATTCTGATGGGAAAACCATATCACTTCCTCCTATTGCTAACGCAAAACTTACAGAGATGAATGGTAAAACTCGTAATTTGCTTGTAGAGGTTACTGCAACTGACAAGAACGCTGCAGAAGGAGTCCTTGCAGTTATTGCAAACACTTTACAGATTGCAGGATTTGAATTGTATTCCGTAAAAATAACTGGAGCTGGAAATTCTACTCCTGTACTAAAGTCTCGAGATCTTGTGCTTGAACCCGAGCTTGTAAACCAGACACTAGGAATTGAGATATCAAATCAAATCATGATAAAATCTCTTAAGAAAAGTAGACTTGATGCAAAGCTGAGAGGGAAAAAAATTGTATGCAGTATACCGCGATATAGGACAGATATCTTTGGAGTAATGGATCTAGTAGAAGAAGTAGCTCTTGGCTATGGAATTCAAAATCTTGTACCTACGATGCCAGAGTCAGTCTCAGCTGGTGAGAGAAACCATGTTACAAAGACACTTGAGACTGTTCGCCAGATTATGGTTGGACTGGGATATCTTGAAGTGATGAACTTTGAGCTTACAAGCAAGGAAATTCTATATGACAAAACCTCTAGAGAATCATCCAAGATAATATCTGTAGCAGATTCAAAAAGCCAAGAGCACATTATTTTGCGTGATATGCTACTTCCTGGCATGATGGAAGTTTTATCCAGAAATATTCATGAATCATATCCTCAAAAAATATTTGAAATTGGAACCGTATTTGAAAAAGACTCGCCAATCAAAGAAGGAATTCATCTGGCTTGTCTTAGTGCACACAAGGATGTCAACTTTACAGAAGTAAAGTCTGTTTTACAATCTCTTTTGAAAACTGGTTTTAATCTATCCTGTAGTACTGTACCACAAAAAGAACCAATGTTTGTAGATGGAAGAACTGGCAGTATTATAATACATGGTAAGAAACTTGGTTCCGTAGGAGAACTGGACACCAAAATTGTAGATAATTTCAAGCTTCGAACGCCAGTAGCTGGGTTTGAGATTGAGATTACTGACCTTTTGTTTTAGATTCTCTTTTGATCAATGGCTATTGGACATATTACAATTATTCCAAAACACGCCTAAATCACTGTATCACTAATCAATCACAATAAATTACTGACCGAAAAATAATCATATCGCCCCAATATGCACGCAGACGGACTGGGATGATGAAATATGATTTTTGGTCCACCCAGCCGTGCTACAGGGCACCCCGGTAATAGAACAAGATGAGGATTAAGGCTAACGTACCAATGACTCTATGTGAGTCAGAACCGGGGAACATTTCTTTTTTCTTAAATTTTCCCAAAATGATTACGACCAAAAGAATTCAAATTAAATCCGTCCAAAAACTGAAATTTCATTTTCCACTATGATATAATCTTTGATTTCAAGCAAGAAAACAGATCTATTGATATATTTGCATTGTATAGGTATACTATGGCAACTGCATATGTGCTAATAAATTGTGAACTTGGCTCTGAAGAATCTATAATCTCACAGCTAAAAGCAATTAACGGAGTCAAGGAAGTTCACGGTACCTTCGGGGCCTACGATATACTGGCAAAGATTGAATCTCCAACAGTAGAAGCACTGCGAGAAATAATCACTTGGAAAATTCGTAAAATAGAGAAGATTCGTTCAACTCTAACC
>JAJSDS010000146.1 GCA_028580875.1 Nitrosotalea sp. | reverse complement strand
ATCATTGAGAACTAGAAATAAATTTGTAGGAAAGTCTATCAATATAACTAAAACATAATTGTCTTTAAATCGATCCTGATTGAACCAAAACACAACACAAGGAAATACAAAAATGTAATAATAAAGGATTGGACGGAAAAACACCGAGTAAAGCTTGCGGGATTGAGATTAATGGTGAAAACAAGTGGATAACGCTGATTCAAAATGCCAGTAGAATCGAAGACTGATAACATAATATGTTACTGAATGGTAGTTCGGTCACATATTCTATTTTTGTTCATAAACTTTGTAAGTTGTGATGATAATTCATTTATTCCATTTGTGCCTACTATAATTATGAAGATAATAATTTCATGCGTAAACATTCACATAAGTAATCTATGTTACTGTTTGGTAGAACAGTAACATATTATCACACCAACCGACTTTTTACACGTAGAAGATCAACCGTCAACTTTACAGAACCATATTAGATCATATTTTTATAAGATCAAAAGTACCACACAAAACAATGAAGTCAAAACCATTTGGCGCACTATTTGGTCTTTTGGCTCTAGTTGCTATCTTAGGTGTAGCACCAGCATTTGGACAAACAGCAAATGAAATTGATATTGCAACAGGTGCAGGCGGAAGCGCAAACGCAGCCTGTGTTGCAACAAACAATTGCTTTTATCCAAATCCACTGACTGTTGCACCAGGAACAACAGTAACTTGGAAGAACACTGATAACGCAATGCATGTCGTATGCAGCGGTAAACCTTCTGATGACACATGCGGTAAAGTGTTTGAAGAAGACAGTCTAAAACCAGGAAAGACATTCCAATTTACTTTTGCAGATGCAGGCACATATGATTACTTTTGCTCTGTCCATCCATGGATGACAGGTCAAGTGATTGTAGGAGCTGGATCTACTGGAACATCTGGTGGAGATATGGGCGGAATGACAATGTTAACTAGCAAAGCTTCTGATGGTACAACCGTAACTGTTAGTACCAGTGGTCCAGTTAATGGACAACCGTTGTCGTTGACAATATCATTTACCGATGCAAGTGGAAATAAAATACACCATCAGAATTATGCAATTACTGCAACACAAGACGGCAATACTATACTATCAAATTCCGCTGGACATACTCATACAGGTGATGATACACAAACCAGTAGCACAAATCTTTCATCTGCTGATCCAGTAGACATACAGATAACACTCAACGGTATTGGTTTGCCTACTGTAGATCCAACAACATGGACAGGTGTTAAAGGTGAAACACTTAGCTTTACACACATTGTACCAGAATTTGGTCCAGTAGCATCAATCGTTCTTGCAATTGCTGTAATGAGCATGGTAGTATTTGCTGCAAAGACTAGAGGAATTCCAAAATTCTAAACTTAACCCTAACTTTCTTTTTATTATTTTTAAGAGCCTGATTGTGGCTGTACTGTAGATAATGATATAGCATGATCATCAATTAAAACTCCAACTCCTACTGCAACATCCTTTATTCTGATCACAATTTTTGTCAAATCATCATCTGAAAGACTATATTGTTTTGCAAGTGCATCTTTTACTTTCTTCTCAGTATCTGATATCTGATTCAAACCTGATGGTAGAGAAATATCCAAAGTTTTTTGCATCATACTGGAGGGAATCTTTCCACTTCCATCTTGAATTATGTAAAATGAGATCTTGTCTACAATTACTTCGTGAGGTAGAGTATCCAAAGCATTTGCAGTATAGAATGCCTGAACATCTAAGACATTAATGTCATTTGAAGCACCTGTCATTGTCATTCCTTCATTAAATGTAGAATCCAATGGGACGTTGATTATGGTAAATCCCTCTATGAAATTTTCATTATTGTTTCCAAGTGCAGTCCTGATATCTTGACAAGTTACACTCTTTGATGTCTCTGAATTCATCTTCAACAAGATAGCATTTGAACTAGGGCCATTGTTTAGCACAGCGTTCCAGAGTACTTGGGTCTGGAATTTTTGCTTGTTAAATAGACTAATGTCTGTATCGTAATGACCTGGTCTTAGTGGTCCTTCCCCTGCATATATTGAACCACATTCAAACTTGGTTGTATATGTAACACTTTTTGCAGAGGTTGAAGATAATGTTGCACTATTGGTTGGTAAATCCGTAAAAGTAGTAACACCTGATGAATTATTCACTTGAATCGATTTTTGGATCTGATCTACACTATATCCTGATGTGGTGCCTGTCTGAATTATGTTGTAGTTTCCATTTTTTATTCCTGATAAAGTAATTACGCCATCTTTGTCTTTCTCCGTGTCATCAGAAGAGTTGTCTGTAACTGTATAATTCCCTGTACCAGTAAATGGGTTAGGTGTTATTGTAAATTGACCCCCACCAATGAGTTTGTTATCACTGGAAAGTGAAATTATTGTAAGTGATGAACTTTGTGCAAATACTGTATTTTCTGAATGATAAATTCCTGAACTTGATATGAGATACAACACCGATACAATGATGGATATTACAAAAATAGATGATATTTTTGACCATCTTTTCATTTCATAATTCTGTCTTATCTTGTTAATAATTTTATGTTAAGACATGATTGATGCTCAAGAATTAAATAGGTTGCTAGGCTTTTTTCAATTGATGCAACGTTATGTTAAGACTGTATTTTCACTAGTTCTTGGTTTGATCATTATATCATCTACGGTTCCATTTATTCCACAAAAAGCATATGGTGATGGTTTTACTCAGGAAAATGTTCAGGCAAGCATTGGAAACAGAGTGATTACGGCTTTCATTAAACTCAATCCTCCAATTATAACCTCTGATACTTCAGTAGACAAGACTCTGCAGTTTAGATTTTTTGATGCAAATACCAATACTACAATAAACAATGTTTCATTTTTTATTAATGCAACAAAGGGAGACAAAATCTTGATGCATGAATTATTTTACACTCACACTGGATATCTCACAATAAAATTCCAGCCTGGTGGTGAAGATGGAAAATATACTGTGTATGGTACTCCTGATCCAGTATTGGGTGGAATAGGTTCTGAAACTGATGAGGTAACAGTTCTAGGACCAATACTTCAAGAGGGTGGTCTATATCATTTTCATATAGAACTTTTAGCTATAGATTATGCTAATACGTTAATTGATCAATCAAATCCACCAAAATATGATTCCTATCTAAGTGTTGGAGATGTCTCTACACAAGATGTTACTTATCAAAATAATTCATACAACACTACTCTAATTTCATACTATGACAAGACATCTAACTTTAACTTTGATGAGTCAACAAAACAATTTTCTTGGAATATGCCATTTGATTGGGATGTAAGTAGATTCCAAGACAGACCAATATTCATACATGAAGAGTTGAGAGTACCAAAATCACTTACTGCCTTTTCAGATACTCCAACATATGCAGCAAGTGCTCAAGGATATGGTCTTACTGGAAGCAGAATAATTGTTGATCCATACACAAATGCAGATTATATGATAGTTCATCTATTCCTTAACAAATTTGACCTGCTAAACATGTCAAAGACCGTTCCAAGTGGAACTAGTTCTATTGAATTCAAAGTAGCACCAGAAAAACCAAATGTACAAACATCTGCTTCATTGCTTACAGACTTTGGAGGATGGCATGTAAAGCTTGGTTGGAATCCAAAAAGCTTGGAGGCAAGCTCACAAAATAATTTGAACATTAGCTTCTTTGACTCGTTTACCGAGAAACAAGTAACTGGAGATGTAAATTATGATATTCAAATACTTGACAAAGATCAAAGCGTACTTTGGTCAAAAACTGATGCTGTTGCACGAAGTGGTGCGGATACTCAAACAGTAAATCTACCCATCAATGGAATCTATAGCATTGTTATCAAGGTAAAATCAATCATTATGAATGGTATGCCTGATACAACTAGAACTGGTATGGCAAGAGGAAATGTTGTGATTCCTTCTACTGTAACAGAAGATGACTCATTGACTCAATCAACAAACTCATTAAGTCCTCCGATACAAAATCAACCTGGACAGACAGTCGTAATTCCACAATGGGTGAAAAATAATGCCAAGTGGTGGCAACAGGGTCAAATTGATGACTCTACATTTGCATCAGGAATTCAATACCTCATAAAACAAGGTGTAATTCAACTTCCACCAACTGCATCAAGTCAACCAAGTTCTGGTGTCACTATACCATCATGGGTAAAGACTAATGCTGGATTGTGGGCTGATGGTCAAAT
>JAJSDS010000145.1 GCA_028580875.1 Nitrosotalea sp. | reverse complement strand
GCTGTAGATTTCTGCTTGTTGTGTATTCTTTGTCCGATGTGCTCATGATATCATTACTTCATTCAAAAATATAATGAGCTCGTACTCAATGTAAGACAACGTATGACGTAAACCAGTTCATGTATTCAGTGTTGCATTGATGTGTAGTGTGATTACCTTATCCTGATTTCTATGTGGCTGCCCTCTGTGGTATAGTAAAGATTTTGATATGGATAATGAGATGTGTCATATTTTGATAGGCTTCCATCAAATGTTACAATTGTATGCGTAGAGTTGTAAAGATCAACAAGTTGCTTTCCAAGATTCAAATCAAAATGAAAATGCGGATCTGACACAAACATGATCTTTTGGTAAAGCGGTACAAAGAGTGCATAATAATACACCCAGACATTCTTTTTGTGATAAACATCATCAAGTATCCATGAATATGTAGGTCCAGCAAGAATCAGTGCGTTGTTGGTATATTTTGTATCATTCACAACATATGATATTGATGCATATTGTGCAGATGCCATGTCTGTGGCTACAAGCTGAACAAGATTTACCATCCCAAAGGTGCCAATTCCCAAAATTGTAATTATCATACACGCCTTTGCAATTTGTTTTTGTGGTATTTTTTCAGCCAGTTTTACTATCATAATTCCTACTGCAATACACATCACAGGTAAGACTGGAATCCAGTAGAAATACTGGTTATAACCTATCAAATAAAGAAAAACCACAAAAGGCACAAACCATACAATGATGAAATTGTCTTTTCTAATTACGGCAAAAATCAAAGCGGCAGCTGCAAGCCAAAATAACACCGGATCAAGCTGTGAAAACGTTTTGGATATAGCATACAGGTCAGAACCTCCTGTTCTATGGGTCTGGTAATAAAAGACATCATGTATCCAGTTGGAAAGGTGCCCTGATTCTATACTCTGGATGGGCCATGCAAGTGGAATCAGAATTGCCGGTATTAGCCACAATCCTAGCATCTTGAACCGCTTGCGGCTGTAGAAAAAAACAAGGCTTCCAATCAGAGGCATTGCGGTAAATGCAGGTATTTTTGTAAATATTGCAAGTCCAAGACATGCTCCCGATAACAAAATTAGCAGAGTACTATGTTTGGAATCTTTTGCTTGAAGCGCCGCCAATATGGATAGCAAAAGAAATGGAAGTAAAATAGAGTCTAACAATATTCTCCTTGTAATCCATGTGATTGGCATCACAGAAAACAATACTGCTGAGATCAATGCTACATTTTTGCCATAACGTTTGTCTGCTATTTTGTATATGAGAAAAGTATCAACTATTGCAAGTATTCCCATGATGATCCTAGGTATCAAGTATAAAGTAGAAATCGAGTCTGCACTGTTTGATAAACTCAGGGAATGGGGATACCCAATAGATGTAAAAATGCTAGCAAGAAAGATTTGCCCAAAAAATGGATGATCATAAAGTGCACCTTCCTCTGGACCCAGGCCTTTTAGAACATGCATTGCCCTGTGCATGTATGCACCCTCGTCAAAGAAAACATCTGGAAATCCTGCAGCATTCCAAAGATGTGTGAAAGCAGAAATTGCTAATATGATTATGATGAGAATATGGTAATTGCTAGAACTGAGTTTTACACTCAATACTACACAAAGTCTAGTTGACAAATTAAACTTATTTTTACCAAATCTTCTTTGTGAAATATTCGAAAAATGTGTAATGTAAAATCATATTGTCTCTTGAGTTGCATTTGTACTGTACGCCTTGAAGAATGAAATCTCCACAACTTTTAATATTGTAATTTATTAGCAGGCAAAATAAAGTGACTAGGTGAATACAAAATTAGCAATTGCACTGCTTATTGTATTATCCGTACTGATTTTTACACTAGTCATTTTTACAATTTTTTCACAGCAAACGCCTTTACAAAGCAATGGTGTTTTATTTCAAGTCTCTTCATTGGCCTCTCTTGTAAATGGGTCTTACGAAGGAAAAATGACTGTACATGATCTTCTAAATCATGGGGATTTTGGACTGGGTGCAGTAGAATACATGGATGGTGAATTGGTGTGTCTTGATACGGAGTGTTATAGGGTTACTCTGGATGGCATGGCCCACGAGTTATCACCTGGATCCAAAGTTGCTTTTGCAAGCGTAGTTTTTTTCCAGCCAAACAAAACATTTGACATTCCACAACAACAGAATTTTACTGGATTGCAGAAATATCTTGATGACAAACTCATGGCAAAAAATGACATATTTGCCATCAAAATAGACGGATTCTTCAGCGATATCACTACACGTACCGTGCATAAACAAGACAAACTGTATGTACCATTATCAGAAGTTATTGCAAACCAAACAATATCTCATTTGTACAACACACACGGAACACTAGTGGGATTTTACGTTCCGGATTACATGAAAGAAATCAATGTGGTAAAATATCACTTTCATTTTCTTACGGACAATAAAGAATTTGGAGGACACGTGTTGGGTTTTGACATGACTAATGGAACTGGATATGTCTCAAAAATAAATGAAGTTAGTATTGTCCCCTAGGGATTATGTCTACAATTCTTGAAAACATGGGGCTTTAGACAAAAAACTGAGAGTCGAGCCTTGTGAAATTATGAAAAATATCAGATTCAAGTGCGGTTGTTCTGAGGGGATTTGCCCTAAGAACTTCCGCTTGTAGAGAATCTGCAATAGTATTTGTCAATATAGATACAAAAGAATGTGTTTGTTTATTGTAAAATAAATCCAGTTTCTAATACAAAGTATGTTTGAACTAAACACACTGATTGATATATTGACCTACTACGCAAAAACTACAAGTAGAAACCGTGGAACAAAACAAAACCATGTAGAGTGGTGAATCTGCAATCCACGGTCTCTATCTTATTTTCAATCACATACGGCAAACCAATAAAACGATCTATCGCAATACGAAACAAATTATGAAATTGAATTATCTATTCATAATATCTTCTGGAATATTTTCATTTTTAATGATATTTGGGCTAGTCAACATTCCAGCCTATGGGCAAGTACAACCTGAAGTAGACATACAGTCAGGGGCAAGTTCTGGTGAAAATGCCGCATGTGTCACTAGTGCCAATTGTTTTGTCCCAAATCCGCTACATGTCACTCCAGGTGCAACTGTAACCTGGAAGAACCAAGATTATGTCAGTCACACAATAACAAGTGTGAACAATCTATGCAATGGACCACATATGACAATCCAAATTGCCACCGATACCAAAAGTGTTGATCCTACGGTGATGATTCGTACGTCATTGACAGGAGTAACATATGCAAAGATTGCAAAAGACCAACCATATGCAGAAGAAAATGCCAATGCAGATGTCAGAAGGCTAGTCTATGAGGCATATGTCTCACCATTGTCTAAATCATTTGAGGTAATAGTGATGGAAGGAATTGGACACAATACATACTCTGTACAAAAAGAGGTTCAGGTATCAGGGTGTGATGTGGGTTCGATATTTGACAGTGGTGCCATTGCGTCAGAAAAAACATTCCAGCATACGTTTACAGCTGCTGGAAACTACAGTTACTTTTGTACAATTCACCCATGGCTGATGGGCCAAGTAGTTGTAGAAGGTGTTATATCTGAGAAACAATTGGGCATTGTTGACACACTCAAAACAAATTCGTCTGTGATTCCAGAATTTCCGTTTGCAATTCCTGTCATGTTGACTGGAATCATATCTATACTAGTATTTTACAGAATTAAACTGTGGATGTAAAAAATGCATGTAAGAAGATAGTGATTATTTTGGAAGGATTATTGTAAATACAGTTTGATTTGTGCTGGTAGTTATTGTGTCACCATGTTGCTCAATTACATTTTTACAATATGGCAACCCAAGCCACGTGTCACCTTTCTTGGTTGTACACATTGGGCCAAATATCTTACTGTGGATTTTATATGGCATACCTAGATCGGAACCTTTGATTTCTATCATGATATCATTTGTGGTCTCTCCACTTCGTATGATTATTTTTCCATCATCCCCATGACATCAATTGAATTTGCAAGTATGTTTCATGAATACCACCTGAAGTTTGTTAGGGTCACTATTGAAGCAAATACGAGAACGAAAATAACTGGCAGCACTAGATTATCATTCATTTTTTTGACCGCATGAAACCTTGTGACTTGTACTGTACTATAAAAGGAATAAGATCTCCTTTTTGTTTTGTCACATCGTTTGGCCATGAGATTGCACCATGGATTAACAGGAATAAAAAACCAGTATCTGATTTTAAGAAGTACCATTTTTATAATTGCCAATTACAAAATCTTGCATGTCAGATTC
>JAJSDS010000144.1 GCA_028580875.1 Nitrosotalea sp. | reverse complement strand
GGTCTTTGTGGCAACAACTTTAGTTTTGTAAGTACAATTTCAAGAGTTGGTCCTCTATCATCATCACCCAGAAGATGTACTTCATCAGCTATTACAAGGCTTATTTGATCTATCCATTCTGCACCTTGTCTTATTATAGAATCCATTTTTTCATTAGTCAGTACAAGAATATCATTTTGACCCAAACTCTTGTCAGATACATCAAAATCGCCTGTAGATATCTGGATTTTCATATTTTTGGCTAGATCAACAGAGCCAAGTTTTTTGAATTCATTAAATTTTTCAGATGCTAAAGCCTTTAGAGGACTAAGATAGACTATTTTGCCTCTCTTTTCAGATAGGTGTTTTATTATTGCAAGGATTGCAATTAGTGTTTTTCCACTTGCAGTTGGAGCAGAAACCAATATGCTCTTTCCTTCTAGTAATCCAGCCTTGACTGTCTTTTCCTGTGGTGGGTATAGACTCACATAACTATTTTTTTGGAGAAATTCAATTGTGGAGGGAGGAATGTCTAACTGCTCTATTTTCATACCCGGTTATAATGACCAGGTTTTGATTCATAAATAGCTGACTCTCTTTGTAATTTTTTAAGATATTTCCTTGCTTCATCTTCTGTAAATTTACCAGTCTTGACCAATTCTTTGACAAATGCTTTTTCTTCGACCGGTCTTTTCTCATCTCCCTCAAGTGATTTCATCACATCCATGAATAGTTGCATTTTTGAAACTTCACTGTGTGGACGTCCCTGAAGAACTCCTAGATCTACTTTTCCTGTATTAACATCAACTCCTGCATCTTGTAACATGCTTTGCATAAGGAAAATTGCACGTTCTGCATCTTCTCCCTCAACTTGTGTTTTCATCAATAATCTAGCTCTTGCCGTTGCTAATCTTACAAGTCCTTCTAGTTGTCTAGGTGTTACTGTGATCATTCCTTCAGATTCTACATTTCTCATTGTCATATAGTAATCTAAGATCATGTCTTCTGCTTCCGGAGTAAGATTTGGATCAAATCTCTTTGCATATGATAGATATTTTGTGAGAATGTCTACATCAATTAGTGATTTGGTATCAGTTCCTGATACCCTATGTAGATTCAATATATGTCGCGCAATTCTGGTATCTTTTTCTTTTGAAGGTATATCTCGAACAACAAAGATAAGATCAAAACGTGTCAAAAGTGGAACTGGGAGATTAACGTTTTCTGTGATATTCTTAAAAGGATCATATTTTCCAAACATCGGGTTTGCTGCAGCCAAAATGGAGGTTCTGGCGTTTAGTGTTGCAACTATTCCACCTTTCGCAATGCTTACTGATTGTTGTTCCATTGTTTCATGTAGAGCACTTCTATCTTCTGGTTTCATTTTATCAAATTCGTCTATACAGACAAGACCCTGATCACCTAGCACTACCGCACCTGCTTCAAGCATCATTATACCGATTTTATCTCTAACAACAGCAGCTGTTAGTCCTGCTGCAGTGGAACCTCTTCCAGATGTATAGAGTCCTCGAGGAGCAATTCTTGCACAGAATTTTAGCATTTCACTTTTTGCAGTACCAGGATCACCTACTAAAAAGACGTTGATATCACCACGAATTTTAGCACCATCGGCAAGAATTTTTTGGGTAGAACCTACAATTAACAACAAGATGGCTTCTTTGATGATATCATGTCCACTTACATGAGGTGCAAATGACGCTACCAATCTATCATAAATATCTGCATTCTTAACAAGTGATTTTATTATTCGTTCTTCATCAGGGGAGATTTCTTCGCGTTCTGTACTTCTAGAAGATTTGTTTCCACGTCCACGATGAAATTCAATATTATTTCCTTGAATTCGTAGTCTGTAGATACCACTTTTTCCCCTCATAGACGGAATATGTTCTTGTTCAATTCTCACAATTCCTGTCAGTATGATACGATCCCCAGGTCTTGCATTATCTACCAGATCTTGCAATACAGTAACATCAAGGTAATGAGGTAATTGACCAGGAGGCAAATCTTCTGGTAATTCTTGTAATCTTACCATTTGAAAATCAATGAATTTGCTTTGTTCTGGACTTATCTCAAGATCTCTATGGGTACATTTTCCATTATCACATTTTAATGGCTCCTTGAACTCTAGGCCTTTTTCTTGTACTCGCACAGTTTTATGGTTATCAGGGCAAAAGTAAACCAGTTCTTTTGCAAGTGGTTTGATTTCAGAAGATCGAACAACCATTCCAGATACACTGATTACTTTTCCTATGACCTCTGCATTTACTTCACGCAAGCTTCGTTGCGATGGATAGTTTGAAATTCTTACTCGAATGTCATGTCTAATTTTTTCAGCGTATTGTGGAAATCTCTCTTTAAGAATATCTTTTATTGCACCACCAAATGCTCTGAGTATTTCATCAGGATCAGTAGTAAATACTGATTCAATGTCAGGGTATGAGACTAGATCATTGTAATCAACTACTATGTATTGAGTTTTCTTTGCCATCATTTGATCTATTTCATCAACATATTTGTAAGCGCCAGATTTGTCTTTGAATTGACTTAGAAAATCTTTTACTTGATCCTGAAGCTTACTTTTTGAAATTGATTCAGATTGTGCAGTCATTTTTTATCACTCATTATTTGTTGTTTAAATTCAGCACTGTTATTGTGTATGTAATCAAATAATGTTCGTTCTTCGATAGTTAATTTTTTTGCCAAATCTGCTGTCATCTTAAATGAATCAGCAAGTCGGATTATCTTTCCTTGTCGTTTACGAATAAGAGAATTTAGCATACTTTCTATTTTATCACGATCTTCTTGTGGGAGTCGTCGCGTGAATGAATTTACTTTGATGTAAAAATCTAGATCCAAGGTAGAAAGATCAAAATCTCCCTGTACATTTTCTTTCATCACCGCTTGCTTCAAGGCCACTATCATATCAGTATCTTGAACTTCGACCAATTTTTCCAATGATAATACTTCAGCTATCCATCGTGAAATACTCAAGATTTCCCCTTGTTTTGCTTCTATGGATGTTAACGGAGCTTCTATTTTGAGATCGTGTCCAAAATTGACTTTAACTTCCTGTAAACGGTATCCAATGCTATGTACTTGAATGAGTTCTGAAATGTGCAATTTACTCGATTCTCCTTTGGCCCTCTAAAGGGATCGATCGATCAATTCTGTTAACCATTTAGTTCGATCATTTGATCCAGAGCCTATCTGTACAAATTTGTTCCTGTTCATAACTAAGATACTTGCTTTAACATTCAATATGAAACCATTAATCATTCCAACAATTCAAGTCTTTTTCATACATAATAACAATGGGTAATAACAGAATCACGGTTAGCATCTAGATCTACGGAATAATTTACAAGCATAATTTAGTAGACTTAATTTTATTAGTAAGTGAAAGACGTATGTCCCTATGACTGAATCTTCAATGTGGGTAGAAAAATACCGTCCTACAAAGATTGCATCAATAATAAACCAAAAAGAGATAGTAGGTAGTCTGCGATCTCTTTTAAAGAATACATCTGAGATGCCGCATCTGTTATTTTCTGGGTCAGCAGGAGTTGGTAAGACTACTACAGCATTATGTCTTGCAAGAGAGATCCTTGGAGATTCATGGCGCGAGTATACTTTAGAATTGAACGCCTCAGATGAACGCGGCATCAACATGGTTAGAGAAAGAGTAAAGAAATTTGCAAGATTCTCAGGGTTGGATACTAACATTCCTTTCAAACTCATAATTTTGGATGAAGCCGATGAGATGACAGCAGATGCTCAGACTGCTTTGCGAAGAATTATTGAAGATACTGCAAAACATTGTAGGTTTATCATGATTGCAAATAACATATCAAAAATCATAGAACCTCTCCAAAGCAGATGTGCTGTTTTCAAATTTACTAGGATATCAGAAGAGGACATAGTGAGCCACCTGGAAGAAATCTGTAAAAAAGAGAAAATAAAGTATAATGCAGATGGCTTGAAAACATTGTACCAATATTCAGAAGGAGACATGCGCCACACCATCAACATGCTACAAGCTGCAGCAAGCGTAGGAATAGTAAATGAAGAGAATGTAAAGGCTTCTGCAGGGCTTGCTAAAACAAGTGATGTAGGTTTGATTTTGAAACTTGCCCTGGGAGGGAAAATATCAGAGGCCAGAAACAAAATGATCGAACTTATCAAAGTTTATGGAATGTCAGAATCAGACTTTTTAAAATATCTCAATGAAGAGTGTTACAGGATCAAGACTGCCCATCTATCCAAAATGCTAGAAGCCATTGCAAAATATGATTACAGATTGATCATAGGAGCAAATCCAGAGATTCAGTTGTCTGCCCTATTGGCAGAACTTGGAAATATAGAAAAAGAATAGCGCAGAGAGAG
>JAJSDS010000143.1 GCA_028580875.1 Nitrosotalea sp. | reverse complement strand
TTTTCTATCATGTTGTGATAAAATACGATACCTTTTATCAAATCATAATCCCAAGGTGTTCCATTTCTATACGAGTATACTCCAAAGACTGCACCTTGGTCGTCCTTTGGACATTTTATCTCCCAGATCAATACTTTTTTTGGGTCATACTCTGCCTTTCTTACATCGTCTACTGTGAGTTTCCAATATCTCAAGCGGCTCATGTTCTAGTCAATCGATAAATTTCACCGTTAATGAGCCTTACTAGACACAAAATACGGTGTAACGTGTGATATCGTACAAAACTCTGACAATTTTTAATCAAAACCTCTGTGTATGATTTTCGATCTATGAACCAAGTTCTATCAAACCATGTCATCTCTTTTTTATATTGTACCTCTGATCTGAAATCATAATCTGCAATGGATGGACTATTTACACGTGTTAAGCCAATTTACATTCTTGGAATAATTCTTGCACTTGCAGGCTTTACTCACCTGTGGAATGCTACGGGGTTTCCAGATATCTTCTATGACGAGGGTGTTTACATGGAAAGGGCAATGCATGTACTAAATGGCCTTGGTTTACAGGATAGATACTTTCATGACCATCCATTCTTTGGGCAAATTTTCCTTGCTGGAACTTTGGGCCTGATTGGATTTCCAAACTCTGTGCATGCTACAGCAGATCCTGACTTGTTATCATCACTTTATCTTGCTCCAAGAATAATCATGGGATTGCTTGCAATAGTGGATACACTTCTTGTTTACCTGATTGCTGATACAAAGTATGGAAAAAAAATAGCACTGGCGTCAGCACTCTTGTTTGCAGTCATGCCGTTTACATGGGTGATGCGAAGAATTTTGTTAGATTCTATACTGTTGCCGTTTCTCCTGTCATCAATATTGCTTGCCCTCAAGACCAAGGATGCAAAAAACAAACATGTTATGGTCCTTCTTTCAGGACTCTGCCTTGGCATCGCAATATTTACAAAAATTCCAGTCTTTACAATGATTCCGCTTGTTGCAGGTCTTGTGTATTTTAATACTGGAAAAAATCCAAAACTGCTTGTACTGTTACTGCTTCCAGTATTCTTGATTCCTCTCATGTGGCCTCTTCAGGCAGTAGGTGCACACCAATTTGATCAATGGGTAAAAGATGTCATTGGGCAAACACAACGGCCAAGCTATGGTCTACCGTACATCTCACTAGTGTTTCTAAAACTTGATCCACTCTTGTTTATTCTTGGAATATCTGGTGCAATTTTTGCAATTGTCAGAAAAGACTATTTTATTTTATTCTGGTTTGTTCCATTTGTAATATTTTTACTCTTGATTGGATACAACCAATACTTTTACTGGATTCCAATACTTCCTGTATTTTGCATATCTGCATCATGCATTGTAGTAAATCTTTTAGAGCGTATCAGACAAAAGGGCAAAGTTTTACCCATCGGTGCAATTCTGGGCATTGCAGTCTTTGGACTTGTAAGCACACTGTTGGTTATCAGTGTCAACGTAACAAGCACACAGTTCCAAACTGAATCATATGTATTACAAAACATACCTGACAATGATACAACGGTACTTGCAAGTCCTGTGTATTCATGGATTTTGCATTATGTATTTCACAAAGAAAACATTCCAAATGATTATTCCTTCATACTGTTCAACCAAATTCATACTGGAAAAATACTTCTTGTGGCAGATCCTCACTTTTTAATAGATCTAAACCGTGGCCAGAAATTGCAGGCATTGTACAATGATTCCAAAACAATGACCACATTTGATAAGGATCTTTCAATGTATGATGTCTCTTCCTATCCATATTCGAACATCAAGATGAATCTAGATGGCACGCATGTTGAAGTAAAAATAAAATAATACGTCTGACATCTATATTCTAAAATGTTGTACTGTGCTAGATTTGTGTTTTCTAATCTGTTACTTTGAATTGTAACCTCATGTATTTCATTGATTAGAAGAAAAGATACGTTAATCTTTTAAACGAGTGTGGTACCGTACACCTCACAGGCATGAAATCCTCTCATCTCATGATGTTTACCATACCTAGTCTTGTTATCAGTAACATTGTTCCTGAACAATGTGTAACAATTCTTTATTTGACGAATTTAGGATATAAGGCAAAATGGATCTAAAGGTTCTATTCATCATTTCACTTGCCGCAATGCTAGTCTTCCCACAATATGCCTTTTCCACCGACTCTGGAAATTCCACCTCTACTGTTACAAACTCGACCTCATCCCAAGGATCTTCAAGTACCTCTAGCACAAACTCATCAAATACATCTTCGTCAAACACATCTTCTAATGTATCAACATCTAGCACAAATTCAACACATACTTCTACTTTGCAATCAAACACAAATTCAATTACAAACTCTAGTAACACTTCTACCACTCAACCTAAAACCAACACCACTACAACCGTTGTTACAATTGATCCTACATCAAGCGCGATTACTCCAAATCTTGCAACCGTGCAACCAGGATCTTCAATATCGTTCTCTGTAAAAATAACTGATACATCCAGCTTGCCAAGCACCCCGACAGGTACCATATCCTGGAGTGATGGAAGTGTAGGTGGGGCATTTAGCTCTACAATGTGTGTACTATTATCTGGAAGTTGTACTGTATCATACACCCCGCCAATTAATTTTGTAAATGACGTTACAATAACTGCAAACTATGGAGGTGATGGAACACACTCTAAGAGCTCCAGTATCTCGACTATCAAAGCCACAACATTACATCCAGTTACTGAAACTATAACATCAAGCTCTGAAACAATAAATCCTGGAACCCAAGTCCAACTTACCACAACAATTGCAGATAGTTCAAGTTCTCCTGTTACTCCATCTGGCATCGTATCTTGGAATGATAACAACATGGGCGGTACATTCAGCCAAGTTTCTTGTGTGTTGTCATCTGCAGCATGTGCTGTATCGTACACCCCACCTACAAATTATGCAGGTAGCATAACAATAACTGCCAACTATGCAGGTGACTCGTCTCACAATGCAAACAAGGGACAATTTACTTTGGCAGTATCTCATCTGGCTAGCACGACAACAACTGTGGCACCAAATACTGTTACAATAAACCAGGGAACCGGAACGCAATTTACTGCAATAGTCGCAGATACATCCAGTCTGCCAACCCTCCCTGATGGCATGGTATCATGGAGTGACGGAGGTGCTGGAGGCACATTCAGCTTGTCTTTCTGCAACCTGTCCTCTGCTTCCTGTTCTGTATCATACACTCCGTCTGACAATCCTCCAAACTCACTTACAATAACTGCCGAATATGCAGGAAACAGTGCACATTCTGGCAGCACAGGTACATCTGTTGTGACAGTGCATGTTCAACATAAAACCGTGACATCGGTGACTCCAAACCCAGTCACTCTAGTTCAAGGAGCAAATGTTCAACTGACTGCAACCCTTACTGATGTATCCAGTCTATCAACAACCGTGACTGGAAATGTGTCATGGAGTGACGGCTCGAGAAGAATGTCATCGAGGTGGCGCCCATCGCATTCATGCGCGGACGCACGCTCAACGACTCTTTCATCATTCTCGACGAGGCGCAGAACACGACCGGCGAGCAGATGAAGATGTTCCTCACGCGCATGGGCTTCAATAGCAAGGCGGTCATCACCGGAGACATCACGCAGATCGACTTGCCGAACGCCCGCAAGAGCGGCCTCATCGAGGCCATGGAAGTGCTGAAAGACGTCGAGGGTATCTCGTTCGTCAGGTTCGACGAAACCGACGTCGTCCGCCACCACCTCGTGCAGCGCATCGTTCGCGCCTACGAGGACCGCACGCGCGGACTCGAAGGGCAGATGTCGCTGCCGATGGGTAACGGCCTCATGAATGGCAACGTCGTCAGCGCGGCCCCGCGTCAGGAGCCGATTCTTTCGACTAGCCCAATTGGAGATCTCACGACCGAAGAAGCTGCCGAAATTTAGTCGTTTGTGACTGACGGGGGAATCGTTCCGCGATTCTCCCGTTTTTATTTGCACCGGATTGATACAGATAGACACCCAACTCGACGGCCTCGACGAAGCGCGAATTCGGCGCTTTCTGGCGAAGGCCCGGAAAGCGGTCGGCCTGAACGCTGGCGTTAGTGTGCTGCTCACCTCCGATCACGAGATGCAGCGCCTGAACCGCGTGTTTCGCCGCAAGAACAAGCCCACCGACGTCCTGTCCTTTCCCATGTTTGACCTGACACCCGGGGAAAAGCCCCAGGAGGATTGGGCAGACCCGGACAGCGGCTGTGTCCCCCAATTTGGAAGCAATTGCCCTCGGCGTGACCGGACGGGGCGGAGTATTTCGGGTATCAACCGGACAACGGATCGCGGGCCTTGACGAGCTTCGAGGGGCGTGGT
>JAJSDS010000142.1 GCA_028580875.1 Nitrosotalea sp. | reverse complement strand
AAATGTGTCGCAACCAAGTGCTACTGCAAGGGGGATGGTAAGCGGGTGTCCGGCTCCGAACAGGTGTAGTGGAACAGAATCAGGAATGTTTTTCTTTGCAGTTATTATCATCTTGGCAAGCAATTTGTATTCATAAGATTCCATGAATTCAACCGGACTGCCCAGTGCTAGCATCTGAAAACCTGAATCAAGTAGTGCTCTTGTTGATTTTTTTACAAGATCTGAATGCTCACTTCCCTGTATTGGTCCAACCCATATCTGGCCATTGTCGTCTCGTGTGTCCCACGTCTCCTTTGACACCTTGAGTGTGTGCTGCACGTATTCTATTGCTTTCTTTTTTGACAGACCCAGTCCTGTTGGGCGATCTAAAGGAATTGCAATGTCTGTCTTTATTCCCTTTTCAAAGTCTGCAATTTTTTTATAATCTACATCAATGTCTCCATATTCTAAGACCTGATACCCACCAGAGTCTGTCATTATCGCGCCATCGTAATCAATTATCTTGTGAATGCCTTGCTTTATTGCCTCATCACCGTATCTCTTCAGTGTGATGTATGCATTTGTTATGACCAGATCAAATCCCATCTCTCTTAATTTTCTGGCAGGAATTTTTTGTTTGACTGGATGAATCACAGGAACAAATGCTGGAGTTTCAATTTTGCCATGGTTTGTATGCAGTATTCCTATCCTTCCAGCAAGATCTGATTTTTTTATCTCGAACATTTTACATTATACCCACGTATGGCGTAATTTGAATCTAGTATGGAAAGAATTTCTGCATGTCTCCTTTTTTGAGAACCAACTGCAGCCAATCTACCATATCTTCACTTGTTTTTGTTCTTTTGAAAACTGATTCAACTTTCTTTGCAGTCGATGAAATTGTTCTGGTACTTGCATCAATTTGCACAGTTTTTTTCTTGCCGAATTGGTGAACTGCATCATAATATGTGATACCTAGTATCTCACTGCCGAGATTTTCAAGCGATTTTTTTGTGGTATATTTTCTTTTCTTGTATATTGACTGTAGTTTATACGGGCTTTTTCTCAACACCACAACCATCTCTACATTTTTTGATGATATCACATACGGCGCAAGATGTCCAACTAGTATGGAATCACGTGATGCTTTTTTATCAATTATTTTCTTTAATTTGTTTACATCGACATCCAAAGTTCCATTGTTCTTCTTGAATAGTTTCTGGTCTATTGCAACCTTGTTGATGTCAATTATGTCTAGACCGAGTTTCTCTGAAACCAGTTTTGCTATGGTATGTTTACCTGTTCCAGGATTTCCGGTTATTATCTTCAATAAATGTGGTAAAATGGATTGAACTTAAACACTTTTGGAATACTAATAAGAGCATATGCCAGAATCTTTCTCATGCAAATTGGTCTATTAGGGAAAACCAATGTGGGCAAGTCAACATTTTTCTCAGCCGCTACTCAAACCACTGCACAAATTGGTAATTACCCTTTTACAACTATTGAGCCAAATGTGGGAATTGCATACGTAAAGACTGATTGTGCATGCAAACATTTTGCCATACCTCACATTCATCCCATGTGTGTTAATGGAACTAGGTATATTGCAATCAAATTGATTGATGTTGCAGGTCTTGTACCTGGTGCTCATGAGGGCAAGGGGCTTGGTAACAAATTTCTAGATGATGCAAGAACTTCTGAGGTTTTAATTCATGTAGTTGATGCCTCGGGTTCTACTGACATACAAGGCCAATCAGTTCCAATGGGGACACATGATCCACTTGAAGATGTAAAATTTGTAGAGGAAGAATTTGATCAATGGATGAAGCAGATACTCCAAAGAGAGTGGCAAAAACTTGCACGAGAGTTGGAGAGCAAAAGTGGAAAGGTAATCCAGGCTATTGCACAGAGATTTAGTGGACTTGGGATAGATGAATATGATGTAGAATCTGTACTGCATAACCTGAATTTGCAGTCAAAGAAACCTCATGATTGGAATGACGATGATCTTGTCCTATTTGTTAAAACACTCAGAAAACGTACAAAACCAATCATAATAGCTGCAAACAAATCTGATCTCTGCCATGATCTTGGTATATTAGATGAGCTAAGAAAAACGCATCCCACAGTTGCATGTAGCGCAGAGACAGAACTTCTTCTCAGAAAAGCTGCAAAGAACGAAATCATAGAATATCTTCCAGGAGAAAAGTCTTTCAAGATAAAAAGTGGAATAAATCTGAATCCTCCACAACAGAAGGCACTTGAGTTGGCAGAAAAAGTCATGTCAAAACTAGGTGGAACTGGAGTTCAACAGACCCTAGATTATGCCTGTTTTGATCTTTTAAAACTAATTACAGTATTTCCGGTAGAGGATGAGACAAAACTATCTAACAAAAATGGCGAAGTATTACCAGATGCAAAACTCTTACGTCTTGGTTCTACTGCAAGAGATCTAGCAAAATCCATACATCAGGATCTTGCAAAGGGCTTTCTTTTTGCAATAGATGCAAAGACAAAACAAAGAGTGGGTGCTGATTATACTCTCAAAAATGGCGATGTCTTGAAGATTGTATCGAGTCTGAGTAGGGGATAAAATGCTAGGTCTTGGAATTGAAAGTACTGCTCATACATTTTCTTGCGCGATTATAGAAAAAAAAGGAAAACAAGGAAAAATTCTCTCAGATGTCAGAAAGATCTATCGACCTCCAGAGGGAGAGGGGATCCACCCAAGAGAAGCATCACGTCATCACGCAGAGCATTCTCCAGAAGTACTCTCTGAATGTCTTAGAAAATCTAATGTGAAAATTACTGATCTTGATATCATATCATATGCTGCAGGTCCAGGACTTGGCCCATGTTTGAGAATTGGGGCAGTCGTGGCAAGATCATTGTCTTCATACTATGACATTCCAATATTTCCGGTAAACCATGCATTAGGCCACATCGAACTTGGAAAGTTATTGACCGGTGCAAAAGACCCACTTGTACTGCTTGTGTCAGGAGGCCACACAATGATCTTGGCGTTTCTATCAAAGAAGTGGAGAGTTTTTGGTGAAACACTGGACATCACCGTAGGCCAATTACTGGATCAAATCGGCCGTCATGCAGGATTTGCATCTCCTTGTGGCCCAAGACTTGAAGAGCTTGCATCCAAATCAACAGAATATGTCCCACTACCTTATGTTGTAAAGGGAAATGATGTATCTTTTTCAGGTCTCTTGTCTGCTACGAAAAGAATAATTCCAAAGGGAATAGAATCTGCATGTTTCTCACTGCAAGAGACTGCATTCTCAATGATGGGGGAAGCAACAGAAAGGGCACTTGCATTTACCGGAAAAAAAGAACTCTTGGTTGTAGGTGGAGTCGCTGCAAACAAGCGACTATCACACATTCTTTTGAGTATATGTAAAAGACACAACTGCAAGTTTTTTGTAGCTCCAAAAGAGTATGCCGGAGATTGCGGCTCACAAATATCTTGGATTGGATTGTTGGAATCGTCAAAAAAATCTGGAGTGAGCCTTGAAGATACTTTTGTAAAACAGTCGTGGAGGTTGGATACTGTTGAGGTTCTCTATTAGGAAGAAGAGTATTTGGAGATAGCTTCCTTTACATCCTTTTCCCATTTGCCAGTATTGTATACGCCAAACTTGTAGGTTTTTTCGTTTTCATCTATTTTTATCTTTATTTTGATTTTTTTTATTATTCTGCCTTCTTTTGCTACTTCTGTTATCTGGTTGAGGTTAGCTTCAAGAACTGTTTTTCCAAATTTCTTTGAAAAATCCATTATTCTTCCCTCTGTCTTGTCAAAAGCAATTCTCTTATTTGTTAGTGTGAGAATGCCAGAACCTAGTGAGTCTTCTGAACAATCTTCTTGTGTTATGCGCTTCTCATCTGGTTCCATGCAATTTTTCTCACATCCTGTGTTATAATTGTATATTGTTTCTAAAAAACTAATTTCATGCAAGTACATGATTGTAACTTAAATTATGTTTGACTATCTCTGACTTTGTTGAAACTTGTCAAAAAGGGTGCAGAAGCAGACATCTATGTTACATCATGGAATGGAAAAAATTCTATTTTAAAAATTCGAAAAAAGAAAGATTATCGAGTTGACTCCCTTGATATCAGGATACGAACTCTGCGAACAATCAGAGAAGCAAAAATGATATCTGAATCAAAATCTTTTGGAATTACTACACCTCTTGTCTATTTTGTTGATGAGAAAAAATGCAAAATATATCTACAGTTCATCGAGGGCAAACTAGTCCGTGACCTTCCTCTAAAACAAATTGTAAAAGCATGCAAGGAAATAGGAAAAATAGTAGGAACTCTACACAAAAATGGCGTTATGCATGGGGATCTAACCACCTCTAATTTCATTCTCTCTCGAAGAGGATTAGTCATACTTGATTTTGGACTCGCACAAAAAACTGATAC
>JAJSDS010000141.1 GCA_028580875.1 Nitrosotalea sp. | reverse complement strand
GCAAGACAGGAACAAGAAAAGATAGGAGCACTTGCTGAAAAGTTGCTTGGTCTAGTAAAAAAAGAATCTTCAAATTTTCCAGAAGTTACATCTGTTGAGCTTGGCGGCTCTTTTGCAAAAGGAACATGGCTCAAGGGCAAGTTAGACTTTGATATCTTTGTCAAAATGAAAAAAGATACAGATGAAAAACAATTTGAAGAGATTGGCAGAAAGATTGGGTTTGCATCCATGAAAAAATATCATCCTTATGTTAGATATTCTGAGCATCCATACGTTGAGGCAATAGTTGAGGATACCAAAGTAAATGTTGTTCCTTGTTATGACGTAGAAAAGGGACAGTGGAAGAGTTCAGCTGACAGGTCATCATTTCACACTAGATTCATACTGGAACAACTAGATGAAGAAAAAAAGAATGAGGTAAGACTGCTCAAAAAGTTTCTGAGAGGAATTGACATCTATGGTGCAGAAATAGCCATGGAAGGATTTGGTGGATATGTATCTGAAGTTTTAATTTACTATTATGGTAGTTTCATGAAAGTTTTAGAGGCTGCTGCAAACTTTGCCCATGGACAGGTTATAGGAAACCCAACTAAAAAATTTGAAACCGCATTAATATTGATAGATCCAATTGATAGTAATAGAAATCTTGGTACTGCAATTTCTGTACAAAATTTTGGCAAGTTTATACTTGCAGCAAGAGCATATCTGAAAAAACCATCGCTTGTATTTTTCAATGGAAAAAAACCAATCTCAGATGCAAAGAACCTACAAAATGTCCTAGTTGTTAAATTCAATTATAAAAAAAGAAGTCCAGATATAATTTGGGGCCAGGCAAAAAGGGCAGCAACATCTCTTTCAGGACAACTCGAACTAGGAGGGTTTCACGTATTGCGCAAGGGTGCCACAACAGATGAAAAATCAGAAGCCGCAATGCTTTTTCTTTTGCATGGTACCACAATTGAAAAATCCATGGTCAAAAATGGCCCAGACGTATTTAGAAAATCAGAATCAGAGAACTTTATTTTGCGAAATTCCAAGAACAAGTTAACATGGGTTGATGATGATGGGAAAATTTTATCTTTGCAACAAAGAGAGTTTTATGACGCAAAGAAATTCCTACAGTCCCTTTTGAAGAAAAATCTGTCAAAGGCAGGCATCCCAAGTGGAATAATCCCAGACATGAAGCGCAGTTTTAAGGTATTAGGAGGCAATCAGGTGACAAGCAAATCCATTAAAAAGGCTCTGGCTGAGTTAACCTCTACCAATGAACTCATCTTTGGTTCCAACAAGTAAGCTTGTCAAAGAACCATATTCTCTCATACTAGGTTACCCCAAGGCTACAAAGGGTGAGCTTGTCAAAAGACTTGCAGAGCTGAAAAAGCTTGGAATTACAGGTGTATCATTTCAGGGCGAGACAACTCTGAATAATATCCACGTACTTGGCAAGGGCTATGTGGGAGTTGTGGTACTTTCACGGCTTGGCAAAAAAGATGTAGCCCTCAAGATTCGTAGAATAGATTCAAGTAGACAAGAGATGAAAAGTGAGGCAAAACTTCTCAAGATTGCAAACAAGGCAGGTGTTGGTCCAAAGCTTGTAGACAGCAGCAAAAATTTCTTGATAATGGAATATTTAGAAGGTAAAAAAATAACTGACTGGGTAAGAGATCTAAAGGGTAGAGGTAGTGCTGCAAAGCTCAAGTCTGTTGTAAGACAAGTTTTGGAAAATTGTTACAGTCTTGATACGATTCATCTTGATCATGGAGAGCTAAGTTATATCCACAAGCATGTGATCGTAGGAAAAACTCCATGCATAATTGATTTTGAAAGTTCCAGCACAAACAGAAGAACTTCAAATGTTACATCTGCCACCCAGTCAATATTCATAGGCTCTGCTCTTTCAAGCATTGTTAAAAATATCATAAAGATACCAAGCAAGAAAAAAATGATAGGCCCTCTCAAAAAATACAAGCATGATCAGTCAAGAGAAAATTTTGATGAGATACTAAAGATGTTGGGGTTGGACAAGAGTTGAGCTTGCAAGACGTAAAGACAAACGCACTAAAAATTTCACTTGCCGTAATACTTTCTGCGTTTGCGGTAGAATTTTTGATTGGAGTTTCTTCAAACAGTCTTGCACTTGTCACAGACAGTGTTCATGCAATACTTGATTCCATTGTAACTGTAGTCTTGCTTGTTGCAGCAAAATGGTCTACAAAACCACCTGACAGAGAACACACCTATGGCCACGGAAAAATTGAGACAATGGGAAGTTTTGTTGCAGGAATAATAATTCTTATAATTTCATTGTTCTTTGTTTACGAGTCTGTATCAAGATTCCAAGAGCCAAAACCCCTTGTTGTGCCTGGAATTCTTGCAATAGTAGCAGCAGTGTATACCTTAGGGTCCATCTTCTTTAGGATTATAATCCTGAGAAGAGCCCTGAAGAAGACAGATGGTTCCACGCTTAGGGTTGACCTGTATCACGCCCTCATGGACATGGGTGCAACCTCTGTTGCTCTAGTAGGGATCGTATTTGTCATCATGGGATTCTACCAGGGTGACAACATTGCAGCACTAATTCTTGGAGGCTTGCTTGCTGCACTAAGCCTGAAGCTAATCCACAAGAGTGGCCTTGAGCTAACCGATGCGGTTCCTGCAAATATGGTCAAAAGGGTACAAGATATTGTAAACAACACTGCAGGAGTTATGAAGACAGAATCTGTCCAAATACGAAGATCCGGCAGTGACATTTTTACAGAAATTACAATATCTTTGAGTGCCGCATCAAGCTTTGAGGAGGCCCACAAAATTAGTGCCAACGTAGAAAAAAATATCAAAAATGCGATTGCAAACTCCAATGTAACCATTCACTTTGAACCAACCTGGAAGGATGTACCTGCTGATTACATCATAAACAAAGTTGCAACTTCAGTACAAGGAGTAAAAGGAATACACAATGTAAGCTCATTTACTGCAGAAAATGGTGTTTTCATAAGCTTGCATGTAATGGTCGATCGAAGTATGTCACTTGAAGATGCACATCGCGTATCAGATGAAATAGAAATGCAGATAAAAAAATCTGTTACAGATGTAAATCATATCACCATTCATCTTGAACCATATGTTTCAATTCCAGAGAGTACTCCGGTAGAAGACATAACAATAGAGGAGCAAGTAACAAACATCATAAAGAAATATCCCAAGGTGAAAAAAATTGGCAGAGTGATAACATTACACCTGCAGGACATATTCAAGGTGGATATTGATTGTTCATTTGAAAAAGATCTTACCATAGAGGAAGTTCATGACATTGTTTCAGACATTGAAAATAAAATTAAAAATCAAATAAAAAACGCCATAGTTACTATACATCCAGAGCCTAATTAGAAATGAAAACTCACGAAGGCGTAGTCTTTCTTAGAAATGATCCAGTGTTAGGAAAGATAATTGATCGCGTTGGAGAATTCAAGTTAAAAAAACACAACCACCATTTTGCAGTGCTTGTTGAATCCATAATATCACAGCAACTAGCAACAAGTGCAGCTGAGGCAATATTTTCTAGATTCAAGGCACTTTATTCTGATTTTCCCACCTCTACAGATATTCTTTCTACACGCAAAACGAAATTGCGCTCTGTAGGGTTGTCAGGAATGAAGATAGACTATCTCAAAGACCTCTCAAAACATGTTGAAGAAGGCATTCTTGAGATCAAAAAATTACCAAAGATGAGTGATGAGGATGTGATAACACAGCTCACACAAGTAAAGGGCATTGGGAGATGGACTGCTGAGATGTTTTTGATTTTCTCGCTTGGTAGGATGGATGTATTTCCCGTAGGCGATCTTGGTTTGAGAAAAGGTGTCCAGATGGCATTTTCATTAAAAGAACTACCAAAACCCAAGGAGACCGAAAAATTTGGTGACAGATGGAGGCCATACAGAAGTGTTGCAACATGGTACCTATGGAAAAGCCTTCAAAAGTTTGACAAGATTGGATAATGTGTATTTTTCTTGCTTTGAGTCCCTTAAAACACCCAAGGAAAGTTAGTGTACATTTTATAAGATCATTTTATCCACCAGGCTTTGAAGGCAAAAATGGAACAAAATCCAACTAGTATTGATAGTAATTTACTTGAGCGTTTTGAAAGAGAGGTTTGGAGTAAGATTCCCCATCTGGAAAATGGATCCAAAGTGGTTAATGCAACACCATTGACTGATATCACACAAGATTTGAAAGAATGTGCAAAAAAAGAATTTAACATAAATTTAGATGATAAAGATCTGAAAATTTTTGGCAAGTTTGATTCCAACTTGCTTGCAGGCTCAATCAAGGTAAGACCAGCAGTAAACATAATTCATAATGCCATTGCCACAGGCAAATTGAAAAGTGGACAGACAATATTCGAAGCTACTTCAGGCAA
>JAJSDS010000140.1 GCA_028580875.1 Nitrosotalea sp. | reverse complement strand
GTTTTTTCGTTGTCTAACTCATAAATCTGGATGGCTTCCTCTACAAGTTCGTCTATTGCCTTTATTGATGACACCAATCCGTCTTGATCTGCATTATCTGGCACAGACATATACAAAATTTGATTTTTTATATCAAAAAGCTATGTATGTATCTGTAAATTACACTGGTCATACAGCTTGAACTCTTGGTTTTTCAAAAAACGTCTTTTTGCATTATGAGTGAATTTCTAGCGCTAAAATGAATTAGTTAGTTTTAGACAAGACATATCTATCAATATTAGTCACTAAAAGGTCAAAAATTCAAGAATGAGGAATTTTTCAAGTCGTAGAGCACTAAGCTCGATAGTTACTAGCATGGTACTTCTTGTAGCCACTGTAATTCTTGGTTCTGCAGTGGTCGTGTGGTCTAATGGTAGTTTTTCAGTATCAAAGGCCATTACAACTACGCTTTATACTACTAATGTCAACAAGTTTACTGAGCAGCTGGTAGTGGAAAATACATGGTTTGGAACAACTCCTTCTAAATTCATCAATGTAACATTGTATAATGTTGGCTCTACTGGCATAACTGTTACAGACATCCAAATTAAAAATACGACAAAAACTATGGATATTCCAATAATTCATGGGAATATCTTACCTCAAAAAACAAATTCGACAAAAATTTCTTATGGTTGGACAAATAAAGTTCCTGTGAGCATAATAGTGACCACCGCAAAAGGTACAATCATTACCACTGATGTCTCCCCATAAGAATAAGTTCATGAAATTAAAACATGTCATATTGTGATACTCACACTTGTTAATTATCGTTCTTTGACATACTTGCTCATGTTAAACACATGAGAGAGTATGCCAAAAATAATCAATTTCGATATTTTAATTGCTATCACAAGGGTGTATCAACAGTAATCAGTGGTGCAATTTTACTTGTTGGGATTTCGTTAATAGGTGTTATCGGCATCTCATGGGCAAATGATAACTTGGACAGAAATGAAAAACTTATCGATAATACATATTCTACAAATATAAATAAAATTAAAGAAGACCTTGCACCCCAACATGAATGGTACAAGACTTCACAAAAACAACTTAATATCACTTTTATAAACACTGGAATTGATGGCCTCAATGTTAATGAAATTGAAATTAAAGGGATCCATTCTGTAGATTTACGAATTCCACCAACGCCAGTTCCTCCTGGTAAAACCTTTTCTAAACTAGTAAGTTATGATTGGGCAGGAGATCCAATTGACATTTCATTAATTACTACACGTGGTTCTATCTTTACACATCATCTAGGTACACCTGCTGATGGACAATTAATAATCAATAAAGTGGCAAAACAAGGAGATGGTAATTTTAGTTATTACGGAGATCTTGGTAACTTTTGGATCCAGACCTCTGGTCATGTTAATACTGTAAACCTTGATCAAAATGGTGACATGGTCTTATCTGGAACCATTCGAGATTTTAATGGATCAGCTGATCCTGGAGGGCACCCTGATTTTGAAAAAGTTTGTGGTTATTGTCCTTATGGACTTGCTGTCCCAAGTCTCGTATTGCCAATTCTTGGAGCTGACAGTGAGCCTGTTTATAATAATCAGACTACGTATGCGTTTAACCATGGGTTTGTAAGATTTTATCAATGGTTTCATGATACTCCTGGTGTAAACATAAAAAAACAATTGAACATAACACTACTGCACAATCCGGGAACTAACCCACAAACATGGACTTATCATAACTTCTCTTTCTTCCCTATTGATAATCAGCTGTTTGGAAATACACCTGGGCAGACACATAATTTCAGCTTTACATATGAAATTCATAACTCATTTACCTATCAAGGAGGGGAAATTTTTAATTTTACTGGTGATGATGATGTATTTGTTTTCATCAATAACAAACTTGCAATGGATATAGGCGGGGTTCACAGTAAAATAAATAAATATATAATTTTGAGCGGTCAAACAGCAGCTAATCTAGGTCTCGTTGTTGGTAATACATATCCATTTGATTTCTTTTATGCTGAACGTCATACGACACAATCGGAAATGGAAGTTACCACATCTATAAAACTTGGTACTCCCGGAGGTGGACATTCTGGAGTATTCTTTGTAGATCCTGGTGTATATACAATAGGTGAAACTCCAACACCTGGATGGTTGCTTCAAAGTGTGACTTGTGATAACACCTATACTCAACCAAATGCCACTCAAGTTACAGTGACAGTTCCTAAAGGGGTAACTACATGTACCTTTACAAATTTCCATAACTAATGCATTTTTCATATTTCTACATGACTGATATGACCTAATGCTAATGATATATTGCAAAAAATTCTCTATATTTTTCATCATTTAAAATAACAAAATAATTAATTGTGTAATTATTTTATATGACATCCAGAACCATTTATTGAAGATAAAAATAATTTTTACTATATGAAGTTTATAGTAGTATCTTTTGCTAACCATGTGTATTATGAAATAACTTGTATCTCATGTATGGATCAATGTTATGAATAGAAGAGCTATAAGTACGGTGGTAGGTGCTGTATTTTTTATTATAATTTTTACAACTGCTGTAACCTTTGTTACTTATGATATGAATTTGTTAAATAATTTTACTGATGCATTTGTAACAAAAAGCCAATCTGATGCAGACGCAAATCATGAAGAATTTTCAATAACAAAGGTCACAGTTGATAACAATAAGTTTAACATAACCATTCAAAATTCAGGAAATATCCCAATAACTATTAACAGATTGTGGATATTGGATAAATCTAATATCGCGTCAGGTGTTTCAAAATATGATGTTAATCAAATTGTATATCCTGGGAACTCTCTTACTAAAGTAGGACAAAATCTTCCACTTTATATCAACTCGACTCACGGATATGATCTTAAACTAGTTACAATGCGTGGAAACGTCAAGGAATTTTTTGCAAACTCTGCAAGCCAAGCCCCCGTATATCTGCAATTATTCGTATTGCCTAATTCAGGACCGAATAATTTTAACACTACTTTACTTCTAGGTGTTACAAATAATATGACAAATGGTGGAGCACTCTCAAACATTCAGGCAAATATGGTTGTTAAAAATCTCACAGGTTTTGGCAAAACCACTCTAATTTCAGGTCCGACTCCAACTTCTTACTCTCTTTTAAATAACGGAGATCTGACTTTTTTCAAGTGGGATTATAAAATCAATGGTACTAGTGGTTACAAAGTTAATTTCCAGGCTTCTCTCAAGAACGGATATCTCTATAACAATGCATCGCAAAATGTTGTAGTGACATCTACACCTCAAATTAATTTCACAACTCCTGCAAATCCAGCCAATGAAACTAATGGAATTGGTCACATGAGTAATTTGTTATCTACTATTACTCCTCAGGTTACTGGTAGAGTTGAAATAGCGATTTCAGGATATACTCTTAATACTGTGAAAAATGGAACTTGTAGCACTGACATTCGAATAGGAACTTCGTTAATTTCACCACAAGGCGCACTGGGTAATACAAAACTTGGTGTTTCAATAAATAGTACTAGTGCCACTGCCAACGCAAAGGTTCCATTCTCAAATACTGTTCAAGTTTCTGGGCTAGCGCTGGGAACTAAGGAGTATATACAAATTGGTAAACAAATGGGTGGAGTTTCTGGTAGCACATGTGCATGGAGAAACATCAACTTATCCGTAAAGGAAATATGATTGAAAAAACTAGAACACAAATTATGATCACAAATTATTTTTTTCAAGAAATTTAATTACAGACTCTTGACTTGAGTATACTTAGATTTGTTGTTCAATTATTTGTTCTTGATTTGAGGATGATACTAATTTGGTTTGCTCAAGCAATTCACTTTTGCCAGAAAACTCCTCGATGATGTTGGTATTTGATTCTTGGAATGTCTCTGACACTATCTTTTCAGTTTGTGGTGCATGTGACATTTGAGAGAGTCTGTAAGCTGGACATGGTATCTGCATGCTCTTTGTCATGATAAAAAACAGTGGAAATATCTCTTGATATATTAAATTTAAAACCACAGGGATGTTTTTTTCATCAGGACTTAGTTGTTTTGATATCTCGTTCTGGTTACCATAAAGTGTAGACACACCTTCTACCGTTATTTTGGCATTTGTGGGATTGGACAAGAGCACAAGTCTATATCTTAACACAACTTCTGAATCCGTATTTTTAACTTCATCAAGAGATGCCTCTATGTTGTATTTGACAAAACCTTGTTCGTTTTTTAATTTTGAAAACGATACTGAATTTATCTCTATTTTCATATTCATGACTATAAGAAAATATTGTGAAACTTAACCTACTGTCTGTAGTTTTATGATACATGTCATGTGTTTTAGTGGGCTTGCTCTAATCCACCTTGTGAGCATCAAAAATTCCCCTGACCAAC
>JAJSDS010000013.1:14464-24938 GCA_028580875.1 Nitrosotalea sp. | reverse complement strand
AATAGGAATCGTTGTTGCCGCTGCAAAGGATGGTTCGTATGGTACTGCCATTGGGTCTGCTCTTGGAAGCAATTTATTCATGATGACATTTGGACTTGCAATCATGTTAATAATTGCAACAACTCGACTCTCAAAGGCTCCACAAAAATTTATTGATGTACGGGAATTTGGACTTGATAAAATTTTCCTTGTAATAACAGCTGTTGCAGGTGCAGTGCTATTCATTGATGGTTATGATGTAACAGATGGAATCATATTCACTGGGCTGTTTGCAGTATATCTTGCATTTGCTTTCAGAGAAATGAAAAAAGAAAAGAAAATGGTGCCTCTTGAAAAAGACCTACATGATGAGGCACAGACTCAACCGAAAAAACACTTTGCAAGGTCTATGATCCTTTTCATTGCAGGTACTGTAGGCATATTTGTAGGAGCCGAGCCGTTTGTACATGCTTTGGAAGGAGTATCAGTTGACATTGGGGTATCCGTTGTTGTCCTTGCAGTAGTAGTTAGTCCAATTGCAGGAGAAATGCCTGAAAAGATCTCCATGATACTTCTTGCCAGAAAAGGAGCAAACGGAGCATCAATTGCGGTAGCAAACGTTCTTGGCTCTAAGATACTAAACAACACTTTACTCTTGTCAGTTGCAATCTTTGCCGCAATGAGCTACCGTGGACTTGTTGCCAAGATACCCAACACAACACTATTAGAAAATCAGATGATACTTGTCACAGTTATAACAATAATTGCTCTTATTCCAATGTTCAAAAACAAACTAGGGCTCAAATCTGGGATGATGCTACTTGTTTTGTACGCAGTAGGGATTGGAATGCAGTTTGTCTTACCTACTCTTTAAAGTGGAGTTGCCACTATGTTGTCAACTCTTACAGTAGGTGTTATGGATGGCAGAGAACTCCACTGGAGAATGTTCTTTGAATCGTTTCCAACTGCTGTTATGTTTTTTAACAATGACTTGATATTGTGAACTATTCTTACTGACTTGGCAGAAGTCATCTTACCATTTTCAATTATTTTGACTCCACTTCGTGCAGTACAGGAAAAATCTCCACGTTCTGGATTTACTGGATATGTGTACCATAATCTGCCAATCAGCAAACCTTTTTTTGTATTCTTTATGATATCATTTTTTGCAAAATCTCCGGATGCAACCTTGAGATTATGGGGCAAGATGATTGGAATGGGTATGGCATGTCTTCCCATTGGAGCGCCTGGTCTTGCCGCATTTCCACTTGAATTGGTTCCATTCTTGAATGCCTCAAAAGAGTCCGAGAACAGGCCTGAAAAAATCCCTGATTTTATGAGATCTTGCGGTGATGTTGGAATTCCCTCATCATCAAATGGCTTACTTCCAATGCCTTCTGGGCTGTGAGGATCATCTGTAAGGGTGAAACTCTCGTTTGAAATGTTGTTTCCTAGTTTGTCAGAAAAGCAACTTCGTTTTTCTGTATATGTTTTTAGGCTAAAGTTTGAAGCAAAAACAAACGCTAACAATTCTCCAAATGCATAAGGTTCAAAAATTATTTCATATGAATCCGACTCTATTTTCTTTGGGTTGATGGAACTAGTACACATTTCTTGCGACTCTCTTCCAATTTTTTGTGCAGAAAAACCATTCAATGTCCTTGAACAAATTGAACCAATGCCACTGACAGGTGTATTCCCAGTTTGAGAGTCTGTATTTATTGTTCCAGAAATGAATGTGGATCTGTCTGTGCAGTCAACTCCATTTGTATTCATTACGTGAAAGTTTTCTGATACTATATTCAGTGAGCCTGAGATGCGGATTATGTCATTGTGCAGTGCCGAATTTATCATCGTATTTGCAATGTCTGCAGCAGATGAACCTGATATGTTTTCAAGTTGCGAATCATATGTCTTGCTTATTGCTGTATATTTTGCGGGAAATGGTAATGTCTTCCAAAAATTCTTTGATACTGCAAATGGTCCATTCTCTAAAACCTTATCCAAGAGACTCTTTTCAACACTTGATGAACTGCCAGACATTATCTTTTTTTGATTTATGATGCGTACTGCTACAGATTCTTCTTGGTTGTGTTTTATCTCTGCAATCTCTGAATCTGTTATTCTTACTGTAATGATCTTTTTTTGTATTGATACTGCTTCACATTCATCCAAGTGTAAAGACTTGGATCTTGTTAGTATGTCATCGCAATATGACAACTATTTTCGCCTATTGTTTTTGTATCTATATCCGTCAAGTTTTATCAACTCATGATATGAGCCAAATTGGGATGTATTTTGAATCTCATCTAATGGATCATGTCCATCTTCCAAACCGAAAGTTTTGATTATTTTGTAAGATGTTGTCCTCTGCGCTGGAATTCTTCCTGCTTGCTTTATCAGTTGCCTGATATCTTTTGGTTTTAGTAACTGTCCATGTGCAGCGCCTGCTGCAGTGGATATGCTCTCGTTTATCAGTGTGCCACCAAAGTCATTTGCACCCCATGACAGTACTAACTGTGCCATTCCTGCTCCTTCTTTTACCCATGATGTCTGGATGTTGTTAATGTAATTGTTAAACATGATTCTAGATACTGCATGCATGAGCAATACATCTGGACCATCTGCACCATTTTTGATACCATAGTGCAAATTTTCTTTATACATTGGAGCTTCACTATGGATAAAATTCAGAGGTACAAACTCTGTAAATCCGCCAGTTTCTTTTTGTATGTCCCGGATTAATGCCATGTGTTTTGCTCTATCTTCTGGTGATTCCAAGTGGCCAAACATTATGGTTGAAGTTGATGGTATGCCAATCTTGTGTGCAGTCTTGATTACCTCTATCCATTTGCTTACGCTTATTCTTCCTGGGGAAATTTTATCTCGCATCGTTTGATCTAAAATCTCTGCTGCAGTTCCTGGCAGCGAATTGACACCTGCATCCTTTAGTCTGAGCAAATATTCTTTGATTGATACTCCTGATCTTGTGGATCCATACAGTACCTCTTCTGGTGAAAATCCGTGAATGTGGATATCTCCTACCTGTCCCTTGATTGCTCTGCAAATATTTTCATACGTGTCTGCATCCATGTCTGGGGGAAGTCCAGCTTGGACACAAACTTCTGTTGCACCTAATGCTCTTGCCTCTCTTGCACGTCTTACTATCTCGTCTGTTGGCAAAAAATATCCCTCCTCTTCACGAAAGTCTCTACTAAATGCGCAAAAACCGCATTGCTTTATGCATACATTGGTAAAGTTGATGTTCCGATTTATTACATATGTTACAATGTCTCCCACTCTTCGCTTTCTAAGCTCGTCTGCAACCATTCCAACAAGGTGGAAATCAAGCCCCTTTGCATAAAATAGTCTGGTTGCCTCGCTTACCGAAATTTCTTTTTCATCTAGTGCGTGATTTAGTGTGTCTGATATCAGCGGATCAGCATTTTTCAAAAGTGACTCTAGCAATGATGTGTTCATTTGGCATACTCCTGACTTACTAGATTTTCCGAGTCTGATATTTCGTACATTTTTTCTACTAGATGAGGGTCCACCATGTGGAAAAATTCTGGATATACTGGAAATCTTGCTCTGAGATGAAATCCTACATCAATACAGTTTGTACTAACATCGTTGATGCTAGGCCATGGAAATTCTGGATTTACATAATCTTGGGTTATTGGAGATATGCCTCCCCAATCATTTATCCCAGCAGATAAAAATGAGGAATATGATCCCGGTGAAAGATTTGGTGGTATCTGGATGTTCATATCAGGCAAAATTATCCTGGTCAGCGCAACAAGTGTCTTAAAGTATCTTTCTTGCGGTGATGGACTTGATTTCATTGGTGTATCCATCTTTGGCTGAAAGTTTTGTAAAATAATTTCTTGAATGTTTTGGTATCTGTCATGAATCTCCTTGATTGCATAAACAGAATCAATCAATTCTTGAGGTGTCTCACCAATACCAACTAGTAATCCCGTAGTCATTGGAATCTTTAATTCTCCAGCGTTTTGCAACACTCTGATTCTTGCCTTGGGGTTTTTGCTTGGTGCAAACTGGTGTGGCATGCCTTCTTCTGATAGTCTTTCACTTGAATTTTCTAACATCACGCCTAGGCTGACATTTGTACTTCTTAACTGGCGCATCTCGTCCTTTGTGAGATTTCCAGCATTGGTATGTGGGAACAATCCTCCTGCTAGTGCAATCTCTGATGCTTCAACTAGATACTCGACAGTATTTGAAAATCCATTTTCCTTGAGCCATGTCCTTGCTTCGTGATACTTTTGTTCTGGCCTCTCACCTGTGACAAATAATGCCTCTGTGCAATTGTGTTTTTTAGCAATATCTGTAAGTGAAATGATGTCTTTTTTTGACAACATTGAAACCTTAGCCTGACCTGGCTCTGACTTGTAGGTGCAATAGGTGCATGTATCTCGACAGAGATTGATGAGGTTGAAAAAGACTTTTCTTGAATAGGTTACGGTTTTCCCCTTGTTTTTTGTCCTCAAAAATTGGGATACTTTGTAAAGTTCTAACGGATTATCCTCAGCATCTTGATAGATGCGATACGCTTCATCTTTTGATGGTGTCCTACCATCGACTAGTCTATTTAACAACTCAGAACTGAGGATGAGCTTGCTCAACTAGTCATGATAGCTTTAGCAGTTGTATTTATCCTTAGATAGTATGTCATTTAACCCACAAAAAATGCTAGATCTGGCAAATACTGCCAAAACTTGGTGTTTATGTCAAGATGTTGAAATTGCGTCTGGCTTGGCTTTTTTCCACATCCATCCAAGTATGATTCCATTTGCAATCCAATATGCCGTCATGGTTCCGGCAGATATTGCCCTGAACCCATTTACCAATTCCATTGGAGTCTTAATGGGATCTGGGTTTGATGGCATTATTACAAATATTATTCCCATAAATCCGGCATATCCTACAAAGGCAAGAAACTTTTTGTCTTTCATTTTTTTGTAAAGTATGGCAAATCCTATTGCGGCAAATCCTGATAATGCTACAAACAATGCATATGTCGAAGCGCGAAGAGCTATGGTATCAGGTTCTCCAACTGTTGGTGGATTTGCTGGATATTTCAAAAATGGTATGAAATACAGCACTGCCCACATTATACCTGCAAGTATCAGGGCTTTTTTAACATCGTTATTCCCTGGGAGCGATTTTCTTGAGTATGCAAATACTAGTCCAAACAGTGCACCTGTGGATGCACCTAGAATTGCACCGGCAACTATCGAACCCTGTTTTTGCCATATTCTGTAATCTGTAAACTGTTGCCAAAACTGTGGTGTGTCCTTTGCTTGTCCCTCTGCAAACAATCGTTGGTTTTCAATCCCTATTGCATTGTCAAGATATGGTTCTACCAATACAATGTTGAGCATACCGTGTACAAGTCCTGCTAGAATTCCTGCTGATATGACTATTATGAGAAAAGAAAATGTCTTCATGTTTTTCTTAAAACCTTGTCTGAATAGTTTGTATTTAAATCGTTGGAGGGCTTATCCAACTCAATTATTTTTTGGTTTGCAAAATTTATGGAATTTTATTGTAAACAAAATTATTTCATTGAACAATCTTTAATGCTTGAATTGTAAAGCCTGATCTGAATTAAACAATACGGACTGAATTTCAAGATTATGTAAAAACAATTCATGTTAATTTTATTGTAATTGCATTCCAGATTATTAGAATCAAAATATGTTTTCAACAAATGTGTCAGTTGGGTAAATTAAATACATGTCACCATTAGGCAAGCCTAATGAAATCTGAAATAAAACTGCTCATGATATTTGGTGCAATTTTTGTGTCAATGATTCCAGCAACGCAAGTCTTTGCTCAAGTGGATGGAAGTATTCTAACACACAATACATTTTCAAATTCCAAAAAGTGTTTTACAAATCCATCTCCTGGTGTAGACTGGAGTAGCTGCAGTGTATCAAGCAAGATTGGTCTATATTTCAAAGACTTGTCAGGGGCAAATCTTTCAAAAATAGTTGTAAAGAATAGCAACTTTTACGCAGTAAATCTTTCTGGCGCTAATATGCAAAACGCAGTACTTGCCAGCGGAGATTTTGCATATGCTAACCTGTCGGGTGTAGACCTTAGAGGTGCCGATTTGAGATATGTTGACTTTTACCATACAAATCTCTCTGGAGCTGATTTACGTGGGGCAAACCTTCTTGGTGCAAGGTTTCCAGGTGTGGATTTTAGTAATGCCAAATTAGCTGGCCTGGACATGTCACACACCAATATGATTGGGGCAAATCTGTCTGACACTGATCTACAAAATGCCACACTGGTAGGTGTTGACATGAGAAATGCAATTTTTGATGACACCAATCTCAAGGGTGCAAATCTTGAAAACTCTGATGTGACAGGAGGTAGTTTTGCAGATTCTGACCTTACCGGGGCTAATTTGGGAGGCCTTGATTATTCAGGCACAGATATGTCATGCCATGGAAATCCTGCCTGCCTGATAGTGGACAAGGATATGCCATGATTGACTATTCCAAATTTTTCTCACATGTGGTATGATTCGCGGTGCATGACAAGTGAATATGGTAAAAATAATGTTGATTGTGCTTGCAATCTCTTTTACTACATTTGTGTCACTTGTTGGATATCAATGGGTTTCAAATACTGGACATGATCATGAACTAGAAAATGAGAATGTATCTCCCACGAATATTTCTGTAAACTATCAAGGAAAGACACGTACCTATTACATTGCAGCAGATGAGGTCAGGTGGGATTTTGCTCCAACTGGAATAAACCAAATAACTGGAAAACCATTTGATGATACAGCCAATGTCTATATGGAAAATGGTAAGAACCGAATTGGCAAGGTATCTCTAAAAGCAGTATACCGAGAATATACCGATGATACATTCACTACACTAAAACCGATTCCAGACAAATGGCAACATTTGGGAATCTTGGGTCCTGTTATACATGCAGAAGTTGGAGATACAATCAAAGTTGTCTTTAAAAATAATGCACGTTTTACATTTAGCATACATCCACACGGTGTATTCTATCAAAAAGACTCTGAAGGTGCGCCATACAATGACGGTGTACCGGATTCTGAGAAAAAGGGTGACGCAGTATTGCCTGGTGAAAATTATACTTACATCTGGCAGGTGCCAGAACGTGCAGGACCTGGGCCACATGACCCAAGCTCAATAGTGTGGATGTATCATTCACATGTTGATGAAGTATCTGATACATATGCAGGACTTGCAGGACCGATTATAATAACAAGACACGGGGAAGCAAATCCAGATGGCACACCAAAGGGTGTAGACAGAGAGTTTGTAACACTGTTTGCAATATTTAATGAAAACAAGAGTCCTTACCTTGATTATAACATCAAGACATTTGCACAAAACTCATCGAGTGTAAATGTCAATGATGACGATTTTCAAGAAAGTAACATGAGGCATGCCATAAATGGATACATGTATGGTAATTTGCCCGGGCTTGTAATGAAAGCAAATACACATGTGCGTTGGTATGTTCTTGGAATGGGAACAGAGACTGATCTGCACACACCACACTGGCATGGGGAAACACTTCTCATGAATGGAATGCGCACTGATATGGTGGAACTATTGCCTATGAGCATGAAAGTACTTGATATGTATCCTGATAACGTAGGTACATGGCTATATCACTGCCATGTGAATGACCATATCTCTGCCGGAATGCTGTCTTTGTTTACAGTACAGCCATGACAAAATTGTGATTAATATCTGACTTTTATTGCCTGTACGGTTTCTGTAAACCTTTCAAGTTCTGCATAAAACTGCATTCCTTTCTCGGTAATGGCAAAAAAATTGCTTTTCTTGTCTATCCTTAGTTCCATTAGTCCAAAGTCTATTAATTTCTGGCACTTGTCTGTTGCAGTATAGTGTGATAAGTTTGCTCTTCTTGCAATAGTTGTAATTATTGTTCCTTGTCTACCATATTCCATTGCAACCTGTAATATGTCTGAAATCATTCCAAGTTCTGATCTGTATGGTTGTTTTGACATAATCTCAAATGAATGTCTGCTTAATAAAAAATTGCGACACTTTGTTCATTAACAATGTTAACTGAGATCTATGGACAAAAAGTGCAAATTATGCCAAATTTAAAATACTTGGATGCATACCTGTACGTGAATATGGTGGACATTGTATCGTTATTGAGTCATGTCATAGCCCTGTGTACCGGAACATTGCATCCATAAAATCTCAATTTATGCTATTCTTTTAATGCGACCGTGACTCTCTAGTTGTATTACTGTGGAGCAGTGTAATTGGCAAATGTGTTTGCCACAAATGTATTCAGTGTTTCATTTTCCATGTTGGCTGCATTGATGTATACATTTTCTGGAAATAGTCGGTATGTGTCATTATTTTGTATTACAGAAACCATCGGTATCACTGTTTGATCATCTTTGAAATCTTCTGGTGCCATATTGTACAAGTCACATGTTTTTAAAAATCTCATGTATTTGTTAGAAAAATCTACAAAACAAGTTGTCTCCAAGTTCCACTGTGCAACTTTTCCAAGAAATACGGTATAATTTCCAGCTTGGATTGGCAAGCCAGTTATTGTCTTTGTTACTATTGGTGTGGTTTGCCTTGGACTGACTGTAAATGTGGAACTTCCAAGGCTCTTTGCATAGCCATCCTTTGTTACAGTAACATCCACTTCATAGATTCCGTGAGTTGAGGGCATGGCAGACTCGTATCTAAAATTACCTTTCTCATCAGTAGTTGTGGTGACTATCACAGTTCCATACATTATCAGCACATTTGCATTTGAAATTGGTTTTGAGGCCTGGTCTAATACTGTCCCTACTATGACTGGGAATCCACCTTCTGTTATGGGATTAGTTTCTGCCTTGACCGACACTAACATCTTGCTATCTAGCAGAGACTCTGATACCTGAATGTTTGACATTATGATTGTGATACCTATTAGGAAAGCACAGACTGAAAAAATGACATGTTTGTTCAACTCTTGGTGCTTTATTTTTTAATTGTTATTTAGTAAAACCTAATTTTTTTCTCCAACAGCTCAAGTAATTGTCAACTAGATTTTTTAAAAATTTTATGAATTCTTTAAGCGTTTATTTTTTTACGCGATTTTTTTCTATATCTTGTATATATTATTATGATAGCTATTGGAATTGCTACAAATAATACATATAATATCTGTGGACTTATGTTTTCTATATCTACAATATCTGACTGTGGGACTATTCTGTAAATTGTTCCATCTGTCAGAGATGTGACATATAACAATCCGTCTGGCCCTATCACCACGTCACTGATGCAACCAAAATTTGTTGCAAATATTATTTCCTTCATAGAGTCTCCGACATTTACTACATTATCTTGGAGTTGCGGGCTATTGAACACAAAGCCATCCCTGTTTTGGTTTAATTGAAATCGGTACAGGTTGCCGTTGTTACAATCTCCTACAAATACACTATCTTTGTATTTTCCGAATCCTTGTGGTGCCGTAAACGCAATGCCTGTAGGTGCAACCGTTTTAATCCAAGTAAATTGTGGATCATGATAAGTATATCCGGGATATCTTGGAAGTTGTACTAATGTGGTTTTATTTGTAGGTCCCGTGTTAATACTCCACCCGGTAAAATCACCAGCTATGTTAGGCTTGGAAAGTGTGGTTTTATTTGCAGGACCTTGAATGACATCCCATCCACTGTTAAAGCCTGGAGGTACCATGTTGACCTCATCTCCAAAGTCTGGGCCATTTTCTGTATCCCACAAGGTTCCTGTGATTGGGTCAGTTGTCAGGCCAAAACTATTTCGTATTCCCATGGCATAGTATGGACCTGGTGGGACAAGCCTAAAAATGACTGATGTATCATCTGGTTCGCCAGTTGGGTGATTTTGTAGTTTTCCAAACCTACCTGCATCACCTACCACCAAATACACTGAACCATTCTTGGCTGTGGTCATAGCACCGCCGTTATGGTATGTCTGAGTTTGCGGCAGATCTTTTACTAGAGTCTTGTTAACAAGCTGCTGCCCATTCCAGTCATAACTATATACTCGTTTTCCAAGTGGGTGACCCCCCATCTTTGCTGATTCTGTAAAGTATAGGTATACCTTGGTACCAACTGTTGTAATTCCAAGCATTCCTTGTTCTCCCACACTTGTGACATTTTCCTGTAATACTGGCTTGTCTTGCAAGACTCCATCTCTAAACAAGTGGACCTGTCCAGAAACTTTTGATAAAACAAGTATGTCGTTTCCTTCAAATGCCATCGTAGTTGGACTGCAACAAATCCCTGTTACATAATTTTGAATGACATAACCTGTATCGTTCATTACTGGTTCTGCATAAGATGGTATCATAACAAATCCAGATAATATTAAAACAAAAATCAGCCAGTACTTCAACATTTTTTAATAAAATTGCTATTTAATAAACACGCTCCACAAAAATACGA
>JAJSDS010000013.1:0-14454 GCA_028580875.1 Nitrosotalea sp. | reverse complement strand
TAAAACAAAAATCAGCCAGTACTTCAACATTTTTTAATAAAATTGCTATTTAATAAACACGCTCCACAAAAATACGATCATAAAATTATGTGACCAAGTTTTATTTCTGTAATGATTCTATTGACTGTATGGTCTTTCCTGTAATGTCATAGTCAATTCCATTGTCTTGTTGTCACGAACTATCTGTACTGTCATTTTGTCTCCTGCTGACTTGTAGTCCTGCAAATAATTTAAAAGATCCTCTAGTTTTGAAACCGGGGTTTTGTCAACTCCTGTTATGATGTCTCCCCCAAACTTGTACTTGATCCCGTCTAATGTTTTTGTATTATTTGATGCATGCAAGCCTGCCTTTGAAGCAGGACTATCTGAGACTATGTTTTCAACAAGAAATCCTGAATGCGTTGCAAGGCCAAGGCTATCTGCTAGATCTGGGTCTACTGATATTCCTGATACTCCTAACCACGGATGCTTGTAGTGACCTGTCTGTATTAGGGCAGGAACAATTCTTTTCATGGTGCTTGATGGTATGGCAAAACCAACTCCTGAAAACTCGCCAGTCTCTGTCTGAATTGCAGTGTTGATTCCAATCACTTCGCCATGGGTATCCAAAAGCGGACCGCCTGAATTTCCAGGGTTTATTGCAGCATCTGTCTGTATTACATTTGGAATCGAAAATGACTCTATGTTTGGAGGGTTTAGGATTCTTCCTAACTGGCTAACTATTCCTGATGTCAATGAACCGGTCAAACCAAATGGGCTGCCAATTGCTATCACTTCATCTCCTATTCGGAGCTTTGACGAGTCCCCTAATGGAAGTGGATGAAATGTTTGTGGACTTGCATCTACCTTGATTACTGCCAAATCTGCAAATCTGTCAGTGCCACTGACTTTGGCTGGGTATGATTCACCGTCATGGAACACCACCCTGATTTTCTCATAATCTTCTACAACATGATTGCTTGTGATAATGTGTCCATCTAGATCATACACAATGCCTGAACCAATTGCCCTGTCTGAAGAATTATCTCCTGTCTTACGGACTATGATCTGAACGACACCATCTTGAGATTTTGAAAAAAGATCTGCTAAACTCAATTGTGATCCTGGACTTGACTGAACGATGTTTCCTAGAACTGAAGTTTGACTGTTTGGTTTCTGTTGTTCGAACACAAACGCAAATACTAGAATCAGTACAATTGCTCCATACACTCCGCCTAGAATTGCCGTTGTCTTGTCCAAGAATTTAAAATGCTAAAGGTTGCTGTATAATCCTTACTCACAAGCTAATGGGATTCTGCTTGGTATTTGATATGGAATACGTTCTTCCCCTCCAAGTTACTGCATTACTTTTCTTTGCTTGCAAAATTCCACTTGCAAATCCTGATATGATGACTACACTACCAAGTGGAGCAAACAACGCATGCCGAAATCCTAATCCAAGTCCTTTTTTTGCATCCATTGTACTTCCAAGATAAAACAAGCCTGATGCAAATAGCGCTGCTCCTGACAAGACTCCAAAGGATGTTGAAAGGCCTGCAAAAAATGCTGAATATGCAAGAATTGGAAATGGCATAAAGAGTAGGAAGAGTACTGCAAAAAATATTCCAACTGCCATCTTGCTTGATTGGATATACAATGGAATCATTAGTCTCTTGAGGGCATGCCACAAAGTAGTCAGGTCTCTTGCCCACACTGCCTCAACTAGGTGCTCACCACGTACCATTTTTAGCCCAAATCCTTGTTCCTTGACTTTTTTACCAAGTGCACCGTCTTCGACAATTTCGCTTTTTACACTTTCATGTGTACCGACGGCCTCGTATGTTTTTCTCTTTATGATGAAAAAACTCCCAAAAAAATACCCTGTCTTTTTGGAAGGATCATTTACCCTTAATGCGGAAAATCTTGTATGCAAAAATGTTGATAATACTGGTAACGTAATTTTTGTCCACCAGTCAAGACAGAGCATCTTTGGAATTACTGTGAGGGAATCAAGTCCTTCACTTAGGAGATGGTCTACTGATAGGGAGATTGTTTTGTTTGTATGAATAGTATCTGCATCGGTAAATAACAACAACTCGCCTGATGATCTCTTGAAACCTTCAATACATGCCCAATTTTTTCCAATCCATTTCTCCGGCTTGGGTCCTGCCTGTACATGTATTACCTTGGGATTTTTTCTGGCAATTTTTTTTATCAATTCTCCTGTGTTATCATCTGATGTATCATCAATTGCTATGATTTCATAATTTTGGTAATCTTGTTCTAAAAGAGAATTGATGCATTTCTCAATGAACATCTCCTCGTTTCTTGCAGGTAAGATGACTGACACTTTTGGCATGTGGTGTGGTTTCGAATTGTATCTGTCCAGAAATGGAGAATCCCGAAATGTAATCCACATGGATTTTATCAAAAATATCCACGCGACAGAAACGCTCAGCAAAATGGCTGCAAGAAAATAATTTACAATATCTAAGAATTGCATCTTGTTTATCTCTGTGACTCTTGCTTTATGCTATCAAGGGCCTGCTCTGAGCCGCTCTGAATGTGTTTTTTTATCATTCCTGTAAACATTCCCATCATTCCTGCAAGTTTCATATCCCAGAGAACATCCAGTCTTGTTTTGTTATCTTTCTGGGCAAGTGTGAGTGTCTTTGTTCCCTCGATCACTCCTTTTGTGAACTGGATCTGAATCTTTTCCTTTGGATATAGTGTTACTGTCTGCATGCATTTCGAATCCTTGAAAGCTATCGTGACCTCACGTGTTATTGTATTTCCGTTCTTTGAGATGTTTCTTACCTCCTTTGTTCCTTTCCAGAACTTTGGTTCCGAATCAAGATCAGATATGATATTCCAAACCTTGTCGATTGGAGCATCAATTTCAACAGAAGCCTGGATTTGGACCATGCAAAAGATCTTTACTTGTTCATATTTATGTTATAACGAAAAAGCAATCTCAAAACAAATTAACCTTATTTCGAAATCAATTTTAATCTCATGGTGTCAAACTTGTTGTGGATCTAATAACATATGATGATTTTGCCAAGCTGGATATGCGTGTAGCAAAAGTGATATCAGTTGAAGAAATTCCTGGTAAATCCAAGATCATAAAAGGCACAATTGATCTTGGAGATGAGAAACGAGATGTCATAATAGGTGGCGCTCAATATTACAAACCCGAGGATCTAGTTGGGCGAACTGTCATTGCACTTGTAAATCTTGAGCCTAGAAAAATTGCTGGAATTGAATCAGGGGCAATGCTCCTGGCAGCTGACTCTAATGACAAGCCATTTTGGTTGACTGTAACCGAAGATGTTCCACTTGGCACTGGAATAAAATAGTCAGATCTTCAAGTTTCTTGTCACGGTACTCTGGTTTGATATTATTTTTCCTGGATTTAGAATACTTTTGGGATCAAACTGTTTTTTTATGCATCTGAACATGTTGTAGGTTTCTTTGTTATATTGCATTTTTACAAACTCTGATCTGGCAAGACCATCTCCATGCTCAGCTGATATGCTTCCACCTATTGATATGACACCCAAGAAAAATTCTAATGCAATTTTTTTGATGAGATGCGTATCTCTTTGTTTGAGAATTGACATGATGTGAAGATTGCCGTTTCCGGCATGACCATATATTATAATCTTAAAGCCATATTTTTTTGAAATCATCTCAAGTAAACTCAGTAGCAAAGGTAATCTTTTGACTGGAACCACCGCATCCTCTATGAGATTGGGCATGATCTCATTTTTTGAAAGACTCTGAAGACTGTATGCAAGAGCAGAATTTCTAAAAATCCATATTTTTTTGATCCTTTCCTTGTTTGACTCTGTCCTGATTATAACACCTGATATAATCTTGTGAATTTTTCTGCTTGAGTGTATGGCGTCATCAAACTCTACAAAAAGAAGGCAACCTATGCGTGATGGTATGTTGATCTTGATGTGTTTTGTTATGTTATTGTCTGCAATTTCTACTGCAGATGGTCTTAATTCATTTATCTTTGGAACATCTCTTACTGCCTCATAGAGTGTCTTGTAGTGTATTATGTACAAAACAATATTTTTTGGTAATCTGTATGTTCTAACTTTTGCAGAAGTTATTATGCCAAGTGTTCCCTCTGAGCCTGCAATTAATTTGTGCAGATCTTTCTCTGATAAAACTCTGTCAATTCTATACCCACAAGAATTCTTGGAGACCTTGGGAAACGATATGTCTTTATCAGAATGGATTTTTTTTATTACTCTGTTAAAATCGTGATTACCTGGTAATTTTACAACTACTCCAGAAGAGTTTACCATCCTAATCTGAATCAAATTGTCTATCATGCTTCCATACTTTAATGAGTGAATACCGCTTGCATTGGTGCCAATCATCCCGCCAATTGTGCAGTATGGTCCTATTGATGGGTCTGGGCCAATGAACCTGTCTTTGGATTGAAGAATTCTATCAAGACGTCCCTTGAATACTCCACTTCCAACCTTGACATATCCATCTACTATCTTTATCTCATCCAGATACCTCATGTCTAAAATGATTCCTCTTCCAAGTGCACTACCAACTAGTCCTGCGCCAGCTCCTCGAGGCGTTATCTGGACGCAATGTTTTTTTGCAAATTTTATAATTTTTACAACATCTGATTCATTACGAGGAAATGCTACAACTTGCGGTTTTAAGATGTAGGAGCTTGCATCAACTGAATAGAGGTTACGTGTCTGGTTATCCCATAACACTTGACATTTTACAATTCTGGATAGGCTAGGTCCAATTTGACTTGATTTCACTGCTGGTCTATTGCTACAAATACTTAAAAAATGATTTAATTTTTCTTGAAAAACTATCTGTGCCTACCCTATCTTTCGCTTGGATATACCGGATCTATATTGATAGGTTTTTTATTCCACGGTGCTGTATTAATAGACGTCATCCGACTGACAAAAGTGAAGACACGCTTGAATCAGGTTCATCAGGTAAGGACTTGGTTTCCTGACTCTAGCGGTGTTTTACATTTGTGAGGAAAGTGTGGAAACACAGAAATCTTCAGAAATGGGAAAACGATGGCAAAGAGGGAAAGTAATAGGTGCGTTGGCATGTTATTGCTTGGGAAAAATGCCATGTCCACTCAAGGCCGGATGACCTTCTTTCTTATAATTCTCTGAATGTTGTTTTGGTAAATTATTCCATGCAAACTCTGAAAGATTTAATTTAGTAAAATTGGGTCTTTTTGTTATTGGATTTTTTGGGTACAAACCTGGACAAGCTTTTCAGTTCTACGGATAATTCAAATCCGTTGATGTGGTTGATCTGGATACTGCCAATCTTTGTCTTTATGCTATATGGACAACGCATCCAACTTCAAGTTACTTCGTCTGAAATTAACAAAGGACTTGAGAAATTAAAATTATACAGAGACGATACAAGAAAAGAACTGATTGCCTATGTGAAAAATACGGTGCATCCATCAACTGATCCTACTACGATGCTTGATAGGTACTTTGAATATTTTACAATAATGCCAGTTGATATGGATCCTAATGGAATAGTTCCAAAGATAAAACACATCATGAAAACAAGAGAAGATTCTACTAGAGAACAAGTAAAAAATTTGTCTCCTAACATCACTCATGTACAAGCAAGTCAAGTGATAAACATACTTGAAGCTGTAACGACACTTCACATGCTGTATAAAATGGTACGACACTTTTTCCTTACTGCAAAAAAACAAAACAACTTTCCATTGATATTGCCATTGCAGATGATGATGCCGTTCATACTTGAGGAGGCCGAAGCGCTCAAGGTTGCAGTTTCCGCATTCAAGCAAGGGCAGCCAATAGGTGATGGAATTGGACCTATGGTTGTTGGAAAAATGATGCTTGGAAGTGAAAAAAAGACTATAGCACTTGAAACTGTCTTGAGCGAAAAAGACTATGAGGGAAGAAAATTATGTTTCCTGAAAGCAGAAGGTCCTGCTGCAACAGTTGGGAAACCTGCCGATGCACTTGAAAAAATAATTTCTGAAAACAAACCTGATGTCATAATAATGGTTGACGCCGCATTGAAACTGGAAGGAGAAGACACTGGCTCCATAGCCCAAGGATTTGGAGCAGCAATTGGCGGAGTGGGAACTGAAAGGTTCGAAATAGAGGGCATTGCAACAAAAAACAATATTCCGATATATGCCATTGTGATAAAACAATCCATCAAGGAGGCAATCACACTTATGAAAAAAGAGATTGCCGATTCTTCTGATAGTGTATCCTCTCAAGTCTATGATATCATAAAGAGTGCCACAAAAACAGGTCAGCGTGTATTGATAATTGGGGTTGGAAACACACTGGGGGTATCACAATGAGGCTTTTCAAGAAGAAAGAAGAGGTACTTGATCCGTATACTGTTGAGCAGTGTAATAGTTGCAATAACACTTCCAAGCGTGTATTCAAAGAAGGAGACTATGTCTTCAAAATTGCGGATAAATGTACGTCCTGTGGAAGTGGACAAATGGTAATTTCTAAAATTTTTGGCGAAGTTTCTAAATAATGCGTAAATTGCCCCTGTTGTTTGAAATTTAACATGCGGTAGTCTTTTAAGCGATGGTGTGGTACCGTACATGCCAAACATGAAGACTTTGGGTGCTATACTCATTGTATTGGGTTTGCTTATGTCGATCATTGGATATGGTTTGTATGAAAATGTCATGTGCCACTGTTCCTCTCAAACTCAGGCTAACCCGATTGGGTGTCATTGTGGAACTGTCATGCAGCAAAGCATAGGTCACATGTTGGTCTATTCTGGGCTTGCTGTTGCAGGCAGTGGAATGCTAGTGTTTACACACTGGTGGAGAAAGAAGATTATCTTTAACTAGTAACTAATTTTGTAAATTAAATTGTAGTTACAAGGGCGTTATTTTCTTGTGGTATGAATGTATGTTCTGCCTGTGCCACTCTTTGCTCGTTTGCCTCTACCAATATGGGATATGATCTGACTATTTTGTTTTTGATTAGTTTTTCAAGCAGGTCTCTTGCAGTTTTTTCATCATATTCTGGAATGAACCACCGTAATGCAAATGGGAGCATGTTGAATTTCTGCCATATGAAATCAATCATTTTGTTAGCGTCCTCATCCTTTGTTCTTTTTCTTGTGACTAGGGAGAAAATGTTTCTGACTTTGCCTTCTCGTACAAAACCTGATCCGTCTGGGGTAGTTACAAATGGTTCACATGCATACGCCTCTGTTGACTGGAATGAAAAAGAACCGATAGACCAGATGTTCGGAACTGACTTGCCTGCATGTATTGTATATTGTTCAAGAGAGTGACCGCTGAGATTTGCAATGGGTATTCCTCCCATCTGCTTTGTAGTATTTTCTATTATTTTTCCTACATCGCTTGATTTTGTACCGACTCTTATTATTGACATGGCTTCTCTGAGCGCAGACTCGGCTGCCTGTACTAGGAAATCATATTTTGGTTCATAACATACTGTTACTGCAGTATCTGCAATATGGCCATTAATCTGAACACCTAAATCGATTTTTAAAAGGTCAGTATCTTTGACTATCATCTTATCATTTGGCTCGGCTGTGTAGTGTGCTGCAATTTCATTTAGACTAACATTTACTGGAAATGCGCACTTGCCTCCCTTGCTGATAATTTCTTTTTCAATGGAATTGCATATCTCTTCTAGGGTAGAGCCCACATGATTTTTTCTCCTTGCATTTTCTCGTACCTCTGATGCTATTTTCCCCGCATTGATGTAATCTTGTAATTGCAACGATCATGGCTTAATTTGGTTTATTATTTAAAATCATCACATGCATGAGAAGATTAAATTGGGGACATTTTTGTGCAATCACATCGGGATCGTGGTCTAGCTTGGTATGATTCGGGTTTTGGGTACCTGAGGTCGTCGGTTCAAATCCGGCCGATCCCACTTTTCATATTGAAAACAAGACAGCGCTAGCTTTTCATTTTCTAGGAAATCATGCATAATTCACAATCGCAAAGTGTATCTGGATTATTTTTGGCAAGACATTTTCCATGTTGACCTGCTTGGCATTGAACGCATATGGCACTTTTGCCTTCTAGGTTGGAATACTTTGGGGCTCCATCAAAACCAAACCCGCCATCTTGTGGTCCTACCATTTGTTGTATGGTTCCTACCTTGTATTTCTGTATATTCAAAAATGAATGTGGTTTGACGTCTATAGTGTCTGAAGTTTAAATTTTTTAGACCTAGTTAGTGCATCGGAGATTCTGGATTTTCTTTTATGCTCTCTTTTCTATTTATCGCGTAAATACCGGTGAGCATTATTACAATTGCAATTATCTGATATGGGCTTATCTGTTCATGTAAGAACACTGCTGCAAAAACAAGACCAAACACAGACGCCATGGAAAATATCATTATTGTCCTAATTGTTCCAATTCTCTTTAGGCTCTGCAAGAAAAAGTAAAGTGAACCGCCAAATCCCACTGCGCTAAGAAGTATCACATATGGTATCTGTGATGTACTAATGACAAGTGGTACATGTAGTAACAGAACGGTTCCAAGTAAGATTGAACCTCCTATTGCTGATTTTAACTGTACAAGTCTTGCAGTATCCATCTTTGTAGATATTATTCTACTGAGGTTGTTGTCTAGGGCCCATAATGCCATAGACCCTAGAACAAAAAAGTGTCCTGCATTTAGTTGCAGGATGGACCCTGAAAATTTGAGATCTGTAGTTATGATCACAACCCCTAGAAATACAAGTGATATTGAAACAAAACCTACTAGTCGTAGCCTCTCTTTGAAAAATAATAACCCAAACAATACTGTAAACATTATTTCAACATTTGATAACAATGATGTATCTGATGCACTTGACTGGTGGAGACCTAGAAAATACAGATATGGCGCAGCCGCTGCACCGCAAACTGATACTGCGACAAGTATGATGTAGTCTCTTTTTGAAAGCACCATCCTGACTTTTCTTGATATTGGTGTAAATACGAGCGCTGCAATAAGATATGCTATGGATGAAAGCAGCAAAACATTGATGTTTGATATGACCGGTTTTGCAATTGTGGGCACTGCACCAAAAAGTATTGCTGCAAGTAATGCAGATGTATATCCTATAACCGGCGTCTTGTTCATTGTATGAATTGATTCAAACGTATCATTATTTGAGTACAATGCAATTAGTTATTATCCGACTTTGACTGATTATGATAGCCAGGCGATGAAGAAGAGTTAGAGACATGACACAAAATGATTGTTAATTCAGTGACTCTGAGCCTGACCTTACTGTGAGCTCATAATTCATGATATACGTCATTTGTTTATCTTATTTTTAAAACTTACTTCACATGATATTTTCCGCTTTGGAAAATAATACAAGATTCTGGTGAGTGTACCGCAAACCTGCAAGATATGACTCTAAACCAAATTACCATATGTCTATCGAAAATGTAGATTAAACTGATCATGCACAACTTATTGACTAAAAATTTCATGTGATTTTTCTACAATACTAGAATTGATATAACAAAGCTGAAATCAATTACAAAATCACGTATCATATTACAAAATAATGCATAATAGTGGCGGATCGGGGATCCGCGCATTTAGCGGTGTATAGTTTTTTGACTCCATTTTAAGAAAAATTGAGTAAAAAAGACGAGTCTTAAACCTGATTTGAAATAGGGTTGCCGGTTTGCAGCTCCGAACTAGTCTGAGTACGTGATTTCGGAGTACCAGTAACCGAAGATGTAACAATACCACCAGAAGAAATATTCAATTAATATACCGTCAGTTGTATAGAACCAAAATTCATTATGACCAATACTTTGTGGCTGCTCCATAAATTGCAAGACCTGCGCCTACAACAGAAATTACTGACCCTATAATCTGTAAAGCACCTGGTACCTGACATCTATCCAAAATATTTTGCGGTATTGCTCCTACTGCTAACCCCATAAATGCTGGACAATCTATGAAAGGTTGTTGCATAAGAAAATAAGCTGCACCGCCTATAACTATCAGACTTATTCCTATGACTAAAAAAATTGTTAACTTTTGCATTCGACTTAATCATTATAATAAAATAATTAAGGATAGCCTAGTATTTCAAAAGGAAAAGCTGAACTGTTTTATTTTTTATTGTTTTATTCTAGATAATCTCTATTAGGCATTTTCAACATTATCGATTCAACATGTACAATACAAATACTATATTCACGCATAAGCATATCTGGGAAAGATCTGGTAGCCGTGAATTTTGTTATGTATGCGGGAGACCTAAAGACTATGTTTGAAATATTAGACCAGAGAAAATCACTAGTAAACTTTTTGTGGAAATCCCTACCTCATCTACAGGCGCTCATAATAACAAATAACGACGGAAACCTCTTAGAATATAGAATTTCTGAAAAATATCAAGAATCTAATTTACCTTCATTTGAACAAATAGCAAGAAAAGTATCAATTCGTTTCAGAATCGTTGATTTTGATACAGAATTAGGTGGTCTTGCAATGACAATTAATGTCTTTAAAACTAACATAATGTTAGTACAGCCATTACAGTCTGATCATATTCTAATTCTGCTGATTCCAAAGGGTACAAATGTAGAACATGCAGTGGAAGTAATTAAGAATGTACAAATTATAAACTAAAGATACTTTTATTCAAAATTTATAGCGCGTTATTTTTGAAGTTCTTTAATGATATCTTCTTTGAGTTTTTGTACTCCTGGAACAATTCCCTGAGAAAATATTTTTCCGTTGATCATCAATACTGGAGGATGCCAGCCTCCCTTTCGTAGAGCAGAAAAAAGATTATTCATCCACGGTTTTATCTCGAATTTTATTCTTGGATCATTTATTTTATTCAACATTTTTTCAATAGTATTAACAGTAAGATCACACTCCTCACACACACTTGATGGTACCTTGAAGAAGAGTTGGTTTCCAGTTATTTTGTATAGCACAAGATGTACATTTCCCATATGGTTCACTTTATTCCAGTTATCAGCACATAGCTGACAAGTCCTGTTTCCACACATGTTTTTATTTCTTGAAGTGTTTTTTTGATCTTGGCAATGTCAAATTCAACTTTGATCTTTCCAAGACCTATTAGTAATTCTGCTGCAAAAAGCCTCTTTTTTATGTCATCAATTAATTGGAGTAGATAGTCCTTCTTGTCATAAAATTTCATATTTGAAAACCCTGCGGATTGCAAATATTGTTCATATTCTTGCTCACTTTTTGCCTCAAGAACACAGATAAATTGGAAAAGAGCCGCTTTGAGCATAACAGGCAAGTCACCTCGGATTACAATATCGGAAATTCCTATCATGCCTCCCTTTTTTGTTACACGAAAAATCTCTTGTGAGGTTTGGGTCTTGTTAGGAAAGAGGCAGAATGCACACTCGCATATAATTTGATCAAAGGTTTCACTTTCAAGTTTTATCTTCTCAGCATCGCCAATCTGAAAATCTGTCTTGTTTATAGTTCCCGCATTTTTGGAATTCATCTTTGCAATCTCGATATTTTTTTGGCCCAAGTCTAGGCCAGTAATATTACATCCAAATTCTTTAGCAAGAAAAATTGTACTAGTTCCTATTCCACAAGCAAGGTCTAGTACATTTGATTCTTTTTTTAAAAGTATTTTTTCACCTAGTTCCTTTGTAAGACCAAGCCCTCCTGGATGCATACTATCTCCAAAGAGTAACCTAGTGAGATCGTTCTGGTAAAAATCAGCACAGCATTGTTTTATATCCATATCACTATTTTGCAATTTTGTTCCTATAGTACATGTTTACCTCTTCTCTATATTTTGGAATGTTGTTAAATGCACAGAATGGAATAATCTTTCCATTTGGAGTTATTTCATGCACACAGCATTTCATTACTTTTTTTACATCAAAGTTGAAGACATCCATAAATGCCTGTACCATTATTACTTTGATGTTTTTTTCAATTCCCTTAAGATCTACTGGTATAGTACAACAAGCCATGCCTGTATTGTCGGAGCTTGAACTTCCACAGCATCCAGAGTTTATCACTTTCAAGGATTCTTTTATTTGTCCAAGGTCAGCCACAGAGCGATTCATAAAAAAATCGACATATTCTTCAACGTTTACAACTCTTGCAAGTGGTCGTACCTCTTTGTCATCTACATACAGATAACATGACGCATTACATGTGGGAAAGCAGCATGGATTTGGAATAAAGTCGGTATCTTTCAAGCCATTCTTGCTTTGCTCAGATGTATGTTTTATTACTTCATGTAATGTGACTACATTTAGAGGATCGACATCGGGATGCCTTCCTGAATAAAAAGTCGGTTGTAATACTAACCCCTTTACTGCCTTTTTAGACAGTGCAAAGTCAACCAAATTGCCTATCTCATCTTCATTTACTCCCCGCTGTATTGTTGCTACAAGAACTATTCGTAGATTATATTTTTCCAAGTTCTCTATTGCTTTCATCTTGGATTCTAGAAGGTCTTCTCCACGAAGTTTTTCATATGTCTCTTTTTTGAAACCATCAAACTGCAGATAAATTACAGGGTTTAATTCTGACAAGGATTTGACAAAATTCTCATCCTTTGATATTTTTATTCCATTTGTATTTATCATCACATACTTGATTTTTTTGTTCTGCGCAAGACGGATAAAATCAAGTATCTGTGGGTGAATGGTGGGCTCTCCTCCACTAAATTGAATTACTTCTGGGTCACCTTCTTGCTTTACGAATTGATCCAGCATATAGTTGACTTCATCTAGTGAGAGAATATCATGACCCTCTGAGCTTGCAAAGCATGTAGGACACCTTAGATTACAAGCATTTGTTATCTCTATTATTCCAACACAAGAATGCTGTTGATGATCGGGACATAGACCACAATCGTGAGGACAGCCATCAGTTACCTTGGTCCCAAACTCTAATGGCATCATGCCAGGCATGTTAAATTTGTAAGAATCCAGATATTTTTCAGAATCTGAGCTAAGTAAGCTCTCAAAGTAGCCATGTTTTATACAACGTTTTTTCATCAAAACTTTGCCGTTCTTTATCAAAATGTGTGCATCTACTACTTCACCACAGTCGGGGCAGACGCTTTTAGTAAATTCAAGAAAAAGATGTTCCCTTGTTTCCCTTTGCATTTGTCTTACTCTTCATGAGAACCAATTAAGGTTAGCCTAGTATTTCAAAAGGAAAAGCTGAACTGTTTTATTTTTTATTTGTTACATCCCAGCAACAGCACTCTCTCCAAGTACATGTAAGACAATCCCTGGATGATTTGCTATTTCTGCATTCCTCAGGTGTACATTCACAATCTGCACATTTCATGTTTTTAAGATCTTTCTCCAGGATTCCAAGACTGCATTATTTTAGAATTCTGTTCTGCAAATTTACTCCAATTTTCACTGCACAACCTTACATTTTGCCTGCATGACTCCATTATGTTAGTCATGATTTGGTTTTGCGTAGATACTAGTTTTGCCATAGAATCAAAGTATTGATTCATGGTTTTTTGTATTGGCTCATTTGAATTTTTATCAAATCCACTTTTAGTAAAAAACTCTTGCTGTGCGGATATTTGAGTCTCAAGTATTTTTTTGCATGATTGAGCACATTCACTTTGTAGTGTAGTAGCCATTAAATGATATTGCTTGATGGATTTTTCAAATTCGTCAAAAAATTTGCCGAGATTTTGCGTGTTGGAAAATATTTCTTTTGTTTCAGATGGAGGTGTTTTACTCATGGCATTTTAGCACCAAATTCACTAATAAGAATTACATTGATTCTCTATAGAAAATATTAGATACTTCAATTTTTAGTTGAAAAGTTCTAAATAATCTTATGCCAATTAAAACGAGCAACTCGATCTTGAATCAATCAAGAATTATCAAAACAATTTAGAATTAGATGAACAGAATAAAAATAGTATCTTGAAAAGACTCTCATATTCTCGTAATCAGAGAAACAAATCGGTTAATCAGCTCAGTAAATAGGCTAACCAACTTAGATGCGGTGCGAAATCTCCAGATGATGAGTGCTATGGCAGATATCGCAATAAATCCCATGGACAATACCTTGTCTCTATTTTCAAGTATGACGTTTTGAATTTCCTTAGGGTGTTCTTCAAGACTAGTTCTTGCATCTCAGAGCAGCCTGCAGCAAGCCTTGTTGTTATCTCCATCTTTCGTGAACTTTCTACTGTTTCCGTCAAGCCATTCTCACCTTTTGAGCTACTCTCTCGCTGAATGCGGAAAGATATGCAAAACCGATCACTATCGAGCCTAAGATCTCAAGTGGAATTGAGATATATGCATACATGCTTGCGTACAGAATGATTGCGCCTGCAGCAGCAATAGGAACTAGTTTCTTGCTTGATCCGCTGGTCCAGACGCCAGCAATCATTGCACCAAATGATATTAGTAGTATCACCTCTCCCCAAAAGCCTCCAAAG